>JAPPDN010000598.1 GCA_028824575.1 Candidatus Poribacteria bacterium
ACCAGTTTGCCGTGTGCCGCATAGATACGAAGCGTCACGTCCGCGGGTGCTGCCAACTGATAAGGTATCCATGTCTCAGGATTGAAAGGGTTCGGATAGTTTGCGAGCAGTGCCGTCTCTTTCGGCGTCAACGCTGCAAGGAGCTGCTGCAGCACTAAAATGCCACGCTGGAAAGCGGGATCTGATAGCGCAACTTGCTGTGCTTCAAGCAGCCACTGTTGGACATCTTTTCTTGTAAGCGTTATTTCCGCATCGCGGCTCCACGCTGCCGATGCACCGGCGGTATCCCCTATCGCACCTGCCACCAGCGCGAGATCGACAATATTAACAATGCCATCTCCGTTGACATCCGCTAAATTTTCACCTGTCTGGTGAAAGTTTGAGGCGACGATGACCAGATCTTGGACGTTTACGACACCGTTGCCGTCCAAATCGCCTACTGAGAGCAAGGGTTCCGTTATTTGTCCAGTTTTGACTCGCGCATACAAAATTCTACCAGCACTATCAGTGAGAAGCACATCAGATAATGTTAGCGTGGAGGCTTTCGGGGCAAGGACCTCAAACGTAACGGTCGCAAGCGTACCAGAGCCGTTGGTTTCGCCAGCAAGAGACGTTGCGGCAAGCGTTACTCGGTTTTCTGCGACAAGCGCAGGCACCGCATACGCGTCCGATAGCAAGTAGTCACTATTCGTGCTGTCAAGAAATCGGACAGCAGAAGGATCAAACCGGACGGTTGCCTGATAACTTGAGACGGCGCCTCCGTCTGCAATACTGAGAGCAAATGTGAGTTGCTCGCCGATAGCGGGTGATTGTACCGGAGATGGCGAAAAACTCACAGTCGCATACATATTGGTTGGCGGGGTAAAGTTCCACAAAAGCACAGTCCCATCTAAACTCGCACTGGCGAGTGTATTACCATCTGGACTGATCGTAACGCCGAGAACGCCACTTGTATGTCCGATCAGCGTTTGCACATGTGCCCCGGAGATAGTATCCCACAGACGGATGGTGTCATCTAAACTCGCGCTCACGAGCGTGTCGCCATCTGAAGTGTATGCGATGCTAAAGACGTAATCTGTGTGTCCAGTTAACGTCTGCTTATGCTCACCGAAAGCGGTGTCCCATAGCCGAATGGTGCCATCATCACTCGCACTTGCGAGTGTAGCACCATCCGGGCTGAATACAAGGCTCCTGACATAATCCGTATGTCCAGTGAGTGTCTGATAGTGCTGACCGGATGCAACATCCCATAGATAGATAGTCCCGTCCGTCCTGCTGCTGGCGAGTGTATCGCCATCGGGGCTGAACGTAACACTCAGGATACCCTCAGACTGCCCCATCAGTACCTGCTGGAGTTTACCGGTGGCAGCGTCCCATAGGCGGATGGTGCTATCGAAACTTCCACTTGCGAGTATACCCCCATCCGGGCTGAATGTAACACTGCTGACGGCATCTGCATGTCCTGTCAGCGTTTGTTGGTGTTCGCCGGTGGCAGCGTTCCAAAGACGGATCGTGTCGTCGTCACTCGCACTTGCGAGTGTAGCACCATCCGGGCTGAACACAGTACTCCCGACCCAAGCAGTATGTCCTGTCAGCGTGTGCGTGGATACGCCAGCGTTTGTGTTCCAGAGACGCACTGTACCGTCCGTGCTACCGCTTGCCAGTACTCCCTCAGTCGTACTAAATGCAACGCTACTGATATAATTCGTATATCCTGTTAGGGTCTGTCTGTGGCCGCCGAAGACAGCATCCCACAATCGGATGGTGCCATCCGTACTGGCACTCGTAATCGTTCCACCGCTGGAACTGTATGCGACGCTCAAAACAGCACCCTCATGTCCTACGAGGGTCAAATTATGCTGACCGGATGCAGCGTTCCACACGCGGATAGTGCCATCCGCGCTGCCACTGGCGATTGTGTCCCCATTTGCGCCGAATGCAACACTCAAGACAGCACCTGTATGCCCAGTTAACGGTACTCGCTGGACCACACCGAAGGTCGTATTCCATAAACGGATAGTACCATCTCCACTGCCACTCGCAAGGTTCCCTCCATTCGTATTGAAAGCGACAGTATAGACAGCCTCTGTATGGCCTGTTAATGTCCGCTGTTCCTCTCCAGTTGCGACATCCCATAAGCGTATAGTGCCATCGGCACTGCCACTCGCAATTGTCGCTCCATTCGCATTGAAAGCGACAGTATAGACAACATCTGTATGGCCTGTTAATGTCCGCTGTTCCTCTCCAGTTGCGACATCCCATAAGCGTATAGTGCCATCGGCACTGCCACTCGCAATTGTCGCTCCATTCGCATTGAAAGCGACAGTATAGACAACATCTGTATGGCCTGTTAATGTCCGCTGTTCCTCTCCAGTTGCGACATCCCATAAGCGTATAGTACCGTCGCCACTTCCACTCGCCAGTGTAAGGCTATCCGCACCGAAAGCGGCACTAAAAACGGGTCCTGTATGTCCAGTGAGTGTCCGTTGATGCGCGCCTGTGGCAGCATCCCACAGACGGATAGTGCCGTCCCTACTACAACTCGCGAGGGTCGCACTATCCGGGCTGAACGCAACGTTACTGGTACTGCTTGTATGCCCCGTGAGGAGTGCCACTTCCTCATAAGTCTGGGCATTATAGAGCCAAACACCGATAGAACTTGCGACCGCCATGCGCGTGCCGTCTGACGAATACTGTAATTCGCTTATCCACCCTTTACCGAGACGTGCCTTGGCACCTTCCGGTAAACTGAATAGCGATGGATCTTGATCTTGGGCAAAGCTGCTGGGTAGATGTGGGTTTAAAAGGATAAGTAGCGTTAGTAAGATGAAAAATAATATTTTATTCATTGTGAGATGAGACTCTCCTTTGGTAGACTACTGTAGAATGCCTGCAAACGAATTTCCAGTGATCTTCTGAGTATGCCACAAAAAGTGTATCGCCTCAGTTATTGGCGTGAATTAGACTCAGGACCAGACGTATACCTCATTATCTTCTGGAGAATATCCGATAAAAACCGCCAAAACGATTCGGGCGCGCGTGCCTTGGACGGGCGGTACTTCATGGATGCAGCGGGTATTGAAAAAGTAAAGGTCTCCCTGCTGCAAATCGACCTGATAGTTCTCTATACCGTTGTTAACAGCGTATCGATCAAAAGTTTCCTCAGCAATGTATGGTTGAATCTCATCGGACCAGAGACAACGATGCAGAATGGCTTGTGTGCCTTTTCCCTTTTCGTCGGCGTTTTGGACGCACAACACGCCTGCAAACTGGTGTTCAAAGCGGTAGACGGCATAATCGGTGCGCTGCTCACGGTATTTGACATGATCAATATGAGGTTTATAACTGTGCGTTTCATAGTGAACGCGAAAAATCGCAGGACCGTAGCGCGCGCCATCGGATTCTCGCGCAACCTTCACCTCTTTACCGGGAGAAAGCGCAGTGAGCGAGTTGTAGATGAGGTCCACGGGGTTATCAAATCCGTCAAATAGGAAGTTAAAGAGGTGTTCTGTTGCTTTGGCGTGTGCCAAGAATTTTGCCTTATCGCCGCCACGGTTACCGAGGCTGGTACCGATGTCGATACGAGAGCGTTTGTCAGCGGAATTGATGTCCGCTTCATCGCGCATCAAGCCCATATTTGTGAACCGATTGATGAGCCCTTGGCACTGTGTCGGTGAATAGGCATTCCGAAGGATGATGGCAGGCACTTCGGCTTGGGAGAGTGCGTAAATCGGGTCGCTATAGGCTTGACAAACCGTTTCAAGGTCAGGCTCCGCCGGGAGCCAATTGTTTTGGGCACTCATGGAAACCTCCGTCGTGAACTCAGAGCGGCACTTAGCACCGCTGCGTACATTTAGAATCTCGGATTGAAAAGATAATCGTAATCATCTATTTTTTGTTCAGCGAAGTCAATGAATTCAGCATTATGGTCAAGATCGCTGTTTTCAAAAGCGGCTTCACACCCAGTTTTATACTTCAGTCGCCGGTTGGATTTGAGCCAATGGACGCGGTAAATCAATGCTATCATATGGCGCGGCTTGTCAGATGGATTGGGGACACCGCGGTGCCATAGGCGCATGTCTCGAATCAGCACACTTCCCTTCTTCGCATTTCCACGGATGGGCGGACAGATTTTACGGCGTGCTTCTTCTTGTTCTTCATCTATATGGTGTTCACCCACCTCAAGATGCGAGCCGGGCCAAATTTCTACACTCCCATTTTCTTCTGTTGTATCCTGTGGGGAAATATTAACGACAACTTCTGTTGTTGGGTGCGCAACTTTTTGGTCTGGCCACAGATGAGCACCGTCTCTATGGAGCGGTTGTGTTGTACTACCGGGGCAGTTCGTGTTGCCGTTGTAAAAGTTATTATAAAGTCCTGGACCCAGCAGCTCCTGCGTCACTTGCACAACATAAGGATTCGCGACGATGTCTCTAAAGATATATGGAGCGAAAGGCGGTGGTCCCTGTTGGAGGTGCCCTATGAGTTTGCCTGCCCCCCCCCACTTCTCGGCTTTAATGAGGGTCTGCGAATCGGCATCCATCCGTTCGCGAAGAATATCCAAGTGCTCATGGCTAACGACGTTTTCTAAAACCACGTAGCCATCAACACGGATCGCGTCCAGTGCTTGCTTGACATGTGCGTCCGAGAGTTTTCCTGCTGCTAATTCTTTCGGTTGAACGGTTATCTCCATAATGTTTTCCTTTAGCCAAAAAATTCTTTGTAGAGTGCTTGAACAGCCGTCTCCATGTCTCCAGATTTTATGCCGAACATCATGCTGACTTCGTTGGAACCTTGATTAATCATTTCAATGTTTACTTCTGCTTCCGCCAAGGCACTTGTAGCGCGCGAAGCAATACCGACGGTGTGACGCATTCCTTCACCTACAACCATGATCAGCGCCAACTCTCGTTCAACAGAGATGTCTTCAGGTGCAAGCGTTTGCCGAATCTGTTCGATGACCCTTTTTTCTTTCTCCGCCGAGAGGTTTTCTTCACGGATAATGACTGACATGTTGTCTATACCCGACGGAACGTGTTCAAATGAAATTTCTTCGGCTTCCAATATCTGCAATAACCGCCGCCCGAATCCGATTTGACGGTTCATGAGGTATTTGCTGAGATATATACAGCAGACACTCTCCATTGCAGCAATACCAACAACCGGGATGTCTGTTGATTTTCGGTGCGGGACGATCCGGGTGCCATCTGCGTCTGGATTGTTAGTGTTTCGGATGTTGACGGGTACATGTGCGCGATAGACCGGTTCAAGGGCTTCGTCGTGGAACACAGAAAATCCGGCATAAGAGAGTTCCCGCATTTCACGATAGGTTAACTCGGCGATTGGTGCCGGGTCTTTAACGATAGACGGGTTCGCCGCGAACACAGAATCAACATCCGTAAAGTTCTCATATACTTCCGCCCGAACCGCACTCGCGAGAATAGCACCTGTGATGTCTGAACCGCCGCGCGAAAAAGTGACGATGTTGCCCTGTCTTGAGTAACCGAAGAAGCCGGGGAAGATAGTGACCCCCGGACGTTCGTGTAGATCACGCAGCCGGTTATACGCTTCCGGTAAGACTTGGGCATTGCCGGGTTCGTCGGAGAGCAGTAAACCTGCGTCCTTCGGATTCACGTAGTGTGCGTCTACACCTTGTGCTTGTAGCACTTGTGCGACGAGACGTGCACAGTTATCTTCGCCTCCCGCTTTCATTGTATCCATATAGAGGTCGGCATCTGTTATGCTGTTCTCCAGACGTTCTGTTAGGTCGCGGGCGATGGGTTCAGTGACCTCCGCAGGGAGTCCTAATTCAGAAGCGATGCTACGGTAACGTTCAATGGCTTCAGCACATTCCGAAGCACCGAGTTTTCCAGCGAGACGTTGTGATGCCGCAGCAATGAGCAGATCGGTTACTTTGATGTCTTGGCTGTGTCGTTTTCCGGGTGCGGAGACGACGATAAGGCGGCGTTCCGGGTCAGCAGTGATGATGTCACAAACTTGACGCACTTGCGCTGCTGTTGCGAGGGAACTCCCGCCAAACTTGGATACTTTTAGCAATCTGGTCCTCCAATTTCTTCTATTCAGTTTGCATTGTTGGGTTTCGCTATACTTCCTTTGATGAACGCGTCATGGAAAAGCAGAATTCCCCGTGTAAACTAACGGTCCTGGTTATTTACCGCTCAACCCAACCTATGGAATACTCTATTCTCCAATTTTTTTTTTTCTAACTAACGTGAAGTCGTTTAGGGTTTCAGCGTGCCCAAACTATTTTTTTAGATGTGAAACGTGTGTTCCTTCGACTGGCTCAAATCGCTGTGAATTTTCGCCCATGTAGTGACATATAAAGCTTCGCCGCCACCGATCGTGTGTTTTATTCATGTAGGAACCGTGAATAACTTTACCGTCAAAGAAAAGCGCGTCACCTGGCGACATGTCAATTCCCAATTCTTCAGCGTTTTCCGGTTTGACGACTTGGACGTTTGTAAACGAAATATTAGTGTTCGCCGCTTCAACAGCAAGCAATCCGTGTTGATGAGAACGGGGGATAAGCACCATGCGTCCAACAGCCTCATCCGATGTATCTAATGCGACCCAAACGCCGATGAGTGGGTCTATGGTGATATACTGTTCATCTTGGTGTAGTGCTTGACCTCGCGCGCCGGGCGGTTTGAAATAGAGCATCGTTTGTAACAGGACCGGTGTATCATCAATCAGTTGTTGCGTAACGGTAAGGAGGTTGGTATCAGTTGCCCATTCTTGGGTGAGTTCGTCCCAATTGTGCATATTGATCATACGCGGGAATTTATGATTGGGGTCGTCGGCATAGTCGGTTGTACCGCCGGAATCACCGGGTTTCGGACCTTCTGCCCGGCGTTTCATATAATGCTCGCACATTGATACCACTGTGGCTGCGTCAAAGAGATTGGGAACTACCACGAAACCTTGTGCTTTATAATGGTCTCGCTGTTGAGGGGTTAAAGGCATGGGCACATTCTCCTACAAATTGCGTGTCCGTTTCGGATAATGTTTTCGAGTCTGTCTTTTAATTTTATGGTAATTTCTGATATTTGTCAAAGTTTTTTCTCTATATATGCGGAACGTTTAGTTTTTTGCAGACAGATTCAATGTGACTTTCTGAGAAAAATGTGCTATACTTATGCAAAATCTTATTTATGGAGTTATTTTTTAATGAATAACGAATGGGTTGTTTACGAAGGGAACGAAGGTCCTGGAAAAGGTAAACATATTGTCCTTGTTAGTGGTGATGAAGAGTATCGCTCTGAAGAGGCGTTGCCGATGTTGGGGAAGGTATTAGCCACACACCACGGATTTACATGCACGGTGTTGTTTGCGATTAATCCTGAAACAGGTGAAATCGATCCGGAGGTGCAGACGAACATTCCGGGACTTCACCATCTACAATCAGCGGATATGATGGTGCTGTTCACGCGTTTCCGCGAACTGCCCGATGAACAGATG
>JAPPDN010001029.1 GCA_028824575.1 Candidatus Poribacteria bacterium
AGTCCGCCTCGCCCAAATCCTAACGTTTCCGTCCTACCACCTCAGGGGATATACAGCCACGATTTTGTCTCCATGTAGTCCCATTTACCGTTGTTGACGCAGCACCCTACCGGGCAGCTGCCCTGTCACGTTCCCATCTTCAACAACTGAAACGCCGTTGACGAATACCCAGTTTACACCGACAGGCGATTGCACCGGATCGAACCATGTAGACCGATCTGCAACGGTTTCTGGGTCGAAAACAACAATGTCCGCGGCAAGCCCTTGACTGATTCTGCCGCGGTCGCGGAGTCGGAAACGTTCGGCAGGGAAACCGCTCATCTTGTAAATCGCTTCTTTCAGCGAGACCAGCTGACGTTCACGCACGAACTTACCAAGATACTGCACGAAACATCCGTAACTCCGGGGATGTGGATGCGGGATGTTATAGACACCATCGCTCGCGATCATCATACGGGGATGGTTTGCTGTCTGATTCAGGATGCGTTCATTTTCTTCGGGCGGTGTCGCCCACGGCATCACGAAGGTCTCAATCGCGGCTTCTTCGCAGATGAGATCAAAGGCGAATTCTTCGTTAGATTTACCTTCACTTTCGGCGGCTTCAGCAAGCGTCATACCGATAAACCTACCGGAACGGTTGTAGCCCACAATTTGGCTACCGTCGCGTAATTCGCCTCGCAAGTATGTAACCGATTTTTCTCGGACTGCAGGGTCCTCAAGGTGTGCTAACATATCAGCAGGGGCACCCGTCTGAAATTCCATCGGAAGCATCATCGCGAGATGGGTCATACCGGCGGGATAAAGGTAGGATTCAAAGGTCAGATCTATCTGTTCTTTCTCAACCCGTTCAAGTATATCAGCGGCTTCATCGTCCACCCGTTCATGTGAGATATGCACAGGAATCCCGGCGCGTTGGGCAATTTCAAGCGTCTCCTCCCACGCCTGCTTTCGACCGAGGATACGGTACCGGATATGCGCGGCGTAGATTGCGTCGTAACTTGCCGCGATCTTTGAAAGATACACCAGTTCGTGCAAATCGGCATTCGCGGATGGCTGATAATCCAGTCCTAAGCAGAGACAGCACGCACCTGCTTCTAACCATTCACGTGTTGTCTGTTCCATCGCTTTCAATTCATCAGGCGTTGCTGGGCGCGGATCCCATCCCATCGCACCGATGCGAACGGCGCAGTGCGGTACCTGTGGATATAGGTTCGCTGGGATGCGTCCGTCGAACATACTGAGATACGCATCCGGGGTCTGCCAGTTGAGCGGCAGTTCAGCATCGCCATAGGCAAACTGCGTGTAATGCCACAGTTCTTTCGCCTGCTCCGGTGGTAAAGGTGCCCAGCCAAAACCGTCTGGCGCAGCCAAGTGTGTCGTTACACCTTGACTGACTGCGGCAAACTGGTCACGTCCACCGAGTAGAGAGATCTCTGAATGTACATGCACATCGACGAAACCGGGGCAGACAACCTGTCCATTCACAGAAATTCGGCGAGATGTTTCTGCTTCCGCGAGGTCACCAATCGCAGCGATCTGATCGTCTTGGATGCCGATGTCTGCAGCAAACGGCTCCTGTTTACCTGTTCCATCAACTATATTTCCGCCAGTAATAATTGTATCAAATTTCATAAGATGCTCCTCTGTTGTTGATTGAGTCTATCACTGAAAATGGCGTATGTCAATATAAAACTTGGGTCAACATGCTCCGAAACACAACACTCATTACGATTTTCCTTTGACAAAAAATCTGATGCCTGATACAATAGCAGTTAGGATTTACCTTAAATTTGCAACCGAAATTTCTTAACCCACAATAGGAGGAAACTCATGCCTCAGGCACACACTTTCATCAGGACATTATCCGCAGGTCTATATTCCGTATTCGGGATAGCCCTATTGTCGTTGACGATTGCGTTGAGCGGTTGTAGTGAGGATCCTTCTGGCGGAAGCGGTTTCACGGATGTAGCACGCGGTGAGCCTACTATAGTCGATTCAGTTTTAGCGATTAGTGTCTTTGATGACAGACCCGACGGTATCACGAATACGTTCTCTGCCGAGTTCAACGATCAAGTGTATTTATGGATCTTGTGGGCGAATATTACAGAGGAACATACGGTTGAAGTCAGGTGGTACTCCCCAGAGGACGGTATTGACGATCCACCGTTCTGGGAAGAGAAACAGACCTTTACCTCTACAACCGGCGATAAAATTACGTGGTTTTATATTGATCTACCAGACATTACAGGCGAGTGGTTCGTTGAAGTCTACCTTGATGGTGACCTTTTTGAGCGGAGCCATATCTTCTGGGTAGAGTAACCACCTGCCGCACCCAGATGGAGAGAAATCATGGATAGACTCAGAATCGCACATATCGGCACAGGCAGCCGTGGTGCCGGTACCTACCTCCCTCTTATCTCAAAATTGGCAGGCGACCTTGAGTTAGTTGCTGTTTGTGATCCACGCGAAGAGAGCGTTGTTGAACAGGGTGAGAAATACAACGTCCCCGCCTACACGAACACCGAGCAGATGTTAGACACAGTAAAGCCTGATATCTGTTCGATCGTGATTACACCGAGCAACAATCACATTCCGGGATTGCTCTGCTCCGGGCGCGGTATCAGTTATTGTACAGAGACACCGATTGATACCGATCTCGGATGGGCGGACAAGATGATCGCCTCCGCACAAGAGAACGGCATAAAACTGGAAGTCAACGAAAATTATTATCGCGTGCCTACAGAGCGGATAAAACGGGAGATGATTCTCGCGGGTGTTTTCGGCAAAGTCAACGTCGCCTACAACGACTTCCGGGGACACGGCTATCACGGCATTGGTCTCATCCGCAGTTATGTCGGTTTTGAAAACGAGCCGGTGCAAGTTTACGGGTTCCGAAAGGGGTATGATGTTCAGGAGCACGTCTGGCGGAAAGGGCAACCCACGCGCAATACCGAGGATTGGCAACATGCAGTAATTGAGTTCTCAGATGGTGCTGTCGGCATCTTCAATTTCAGCGGTCTCTCCTACGGCTCCCCGCTACGCGGCTTTAACGGTTCAAAGTTCTACGCAGCGCGCGGGATGTGTTTCCGAAACGACGCTGTCATTTTGAACGACACCGCCGATGAACAGCGCGCGATTACCGTCACACGCAGAACCAATACCGTTGACGGTTATGAAACCTTAGCCGCGCTTGTCGCCGACACCGACCCTGAAGTGGTTTGGGAAAACCCGTTGCAAAATTATCCGCTCAGCGACGGTGAAATTACGGTCGCTTCGGAACTGATGAGCCTCGTCAACGCTGTTCGCGATGATATAGAACCTGAATACGGGGCATACAACGGGCGTAAGGACCGCGAAATTGATGTCGCGATGTCACGTTCATGGTCAAACAACGGCGCGCCTGTCACTTTCCCCTTTGATTATGAGAAACGTTGAACACGCAAAAGATCGACGACGAAAAACCGGCGAAGGACATCTACGCCTTTGTAAAACCTTATTTGCTGATGGCTGATGGCTAACGGCTGACAACTGAATTTACCTTGCCGTTTGTGCTGAGATTTTGTATACTTTAAAAGGAGAAAGTACAAAACGCAACAGGAGCGAGACATGTTGAAAAAAATGTGGTGCTTTTTCGCCCTCCTATTCATCTTCGGTTTCAGTGCGACGTTGATGGGAAACGAATGGGCAAACTACTATTTCCCCGATACACTTGGCAGCTACTGGACCTACGAAGACCAGGACGGTGAAGAATTCACGCGCTACGCCATAGCACCTGAAGAAATTGATGGCGAAACCTATCGGGCGTTCAGTTATGACCCGCCGTTAGAAGATTGGGCAGACTATAGGTATCACATCCATTCCTATTTCTACCAAGTCGGTAACGACTGGGTCGCATTCTCTACCGGTGAAGAAATTGAAAACGCTATCAAGGCACTGGTGACGAATCAACTCGAAGAAGGGGTGATGCAGCCCCTCCGAGAGCAGCTGGATAAGACGGCTCCACCTGGCGTTACCTTTGAAATTAGTACAACCTTTGAAGCGGAGGCACAAGACTACTTTTATCTTTTCCCAACACCGATTACTTACAATGAGGAATGGAATTCGATGGCGGTACACGGAAAATTTGTCATCAGAATTGATGTCGCCGGTGATCCCAGCGAAATTCCACCCGGTGGGGCATTGATATTCACCTTCAATTACAATGTCTCAGAAATAGGAACAGTTAAAACTACTGAAACTGTTGAGACACCAGCGGGGACATTTGAAGACTGTTTGAAAATTGAATTTCAAGCAGAAATAGGCATGACACTTGAAACATCTCCGCCTATGGAAGGAACGCAATCCATGTTGCCGGACAATTCAAAATCGTTGACAACCCTCTGGTTAGCACCTAATGTTGGACTTGTTAAAATGGAACAAGAATCTGAAAATAGCGACACCTCGAAAACTTTTGAATTGACGAATTACGAAATCAAATCTACTGAATCAGGAAGCGGCGAAACCAATTAAGCCCGATTCCTGAAGCCTCGCTTTCGGGAATTGTGAACGTTCCCGAGAGTGCCAAAAGGAACTCTACATGTTGAAAAAATTTCGGTCTGCTTTTCTGTTTCTGCTCGTCTTCGGTTTCAGCACAACGTTGATGGGAAACGAATGGGCAAACTACTATTTCCCAGATGTTCTTGACAGTTACTGGACCTATGAAGACCATGACGGTGAAGAGTTAACGCGCTACGCCATAGCACCTGAAGAAATTGATGGCGAAACCTATAGTGCCTTCAGTTATGAACCTGTCTTGGAGGACTGGGCAAACTATCAGTATTATTTTCATCCCTATTTCTACCAAGTCAGTGACGACTGGGTGGCGTTCTTTGTCGGTGATGATATCGAAAATGCGACACGGGCGGTCACGGAGCAACAGTGGAACGAGGCTATGGTCGTGATGAAACAACAGTTGAATAATCAACTACCACCCGGGATGAACCTTGACCTTAATGTGACATACGACCTTGATATACAAGCACAAGACTATTTCTATCTTCTGCCAACCCCCGCGACGTTCAATGAGGACTGGGAGGCTTCGCGCGTTAATGTGGAAATGGATTTGCAGATTGAGATTACAAGCAACTTGGACGGCTTTCCACCAACAAGTCAGGCAATCACAATGTTCCTGACCCTTGTTGAAACTGGAAATGTCACTGGCACAGAAACCGTCGAAACGTCTGCTGGTACGTTTGAAGATTGCCTAATAATCGAGTATAAAATGGATGCCACAATAGAGACTGAACCGGACCTACCAGAAGCGAAAACCTTGTTTGCAGATGCATATAAAGGGACGTTAACAACGCTCTGGCTCGCGCCGAATGTCGGCATTGTTAAAATGCTGCAAGAATCCGAAAATAACGATACCGTCAAAACCCTTGAACTAATGAACTATGAAATCAAATCCACTGAATCAGAAAGTGGGGCGGATGATTAATTCCGTTTCTGAAGGGATGCTTTCGGGAACTTGAGAGTTTGACGAGAGCCACAAAAGGAATCTCTTATGTTGAAAAAGATGCAGCCTATTCTTCTGCTTTTACTCATTTTCGGTTTAAGCACGATGTCAGTCGGAAATGAATGGGCAAACTACTACTTTCCAGATACAGTCGGCAGCTACTGGACCTATGAAGACCAAGACGGGAACGAATTAACGCGCTACGCCATAGCACCTGAAGAAATTGATGGCGAAACCTACCGCGCTTTCAGTTATGATCCGCCCTTGGAAGACTGGGCGGACTTTGAACATTACATTCACCCCTATTTTTATCAGGTCGGGGACGACTGGGTCGCGTATTTTGTTGGTGCTGAAATTGAAAATGGACTTAAAGCACACACAGCGCAAGAGATGGAAGAAGCACTTCCTATACTACGTGAACAGATGCTCGGCGGGACACCTGAAGGCGCAGCGGTCTCCCTTGATTTGAGCTACGATATTGAGGTGGAATCGGCGGATTACTTCTATCTACTACCGACACCTGCTACATACAATGAAGAATGGACTGCTCTGGAGCTAAATGTCGGCCTCACCCTTACAATGGATATCCAAGGGGCACCTACAGAAATAACGGGCGGCGCACCGACTATCAAAACCCATAGCACCATCGTTGAGACTGGCGTGGTCACTGGCACAGAAACCGTCGAAACGTCTGCTGGCACGTTTGAGGATTGCTTGATAATTGAATACCAGACGGACGAAACTGTGCAAGTGACTGTGTCTATACCCGGCGTCGAACCACAAGCACCTGAAGAACGAGAAGCCACCACTGTTACAACGATCTGGCTGGCACCTAACATCGGTATCGTCAAATTCAGACACGAGCATCCAGAGGCTGATGAAGCAAAGGAGCAGCTCGGATTGGAACCCGATGGAGAAAGAACCCTTGAACTAACGAACTACGAAATCAAAGGTTCGCCTTCGGAGGCAGAATGAGCATCTTCCCTATCTATCGACCGAGACGCCTTCGGGCAAATGAAAACCTGCGGCGGCTTGTCCGAGAAACAGCACTTTCTGTCAATGACCTCATTTATCCGATGTTCGTTGTTCATGGACATAATACGGCAACCGAAATTTCTGCGATGCCCGGATGCTATCAATACTCGGTTGACAGGCTCGTCACTGCCGCGAAGGAACTCGCTGCACTCGGAATTCCCGGCACAATTCTGTTCGGCATCCCGGCGGCGAAAGACCCGCTCGGCACTGAGGCTTATGCCGATGACGGTATCATTCAACTATCAGTCCGAGCAATCAAAGATGCCGTGCCTGATCTGCTTGTGATTACGGATGTCTGTCTCTGTGAATACACTGACCACGGGCATTGTGGTGTCATTGAAGATAGCGAAGTACAAAACGACCCGACGCTGGAACTTCTCGTTAAAGAGAGCCTTTCACACGCTCGCGCCGGTGCCGATGTCATTGCCCCTTCAGATATGATGGACGGTCGCGTCGGCGCAATTCGAGACGCATTGGACGAAAACGGGTATCAGAATATACCCATTATGGCGTATGCCGCCAAATATGCCTCGGCATTTTACGGTCCCTTTCGCGAAGCTGCGGAATCCGCACCGCAATTTGGGGACCGCCGCTCCTATCAGATGGACCCACCGAACGCAGTGGAGGCACTACGCGAAGTCGCATTGGATATTCAGGAAGGTGCCGACATTCTCATGGTGAAACCTGCACTCTCTTATCTGGATGTTATCCATCGGGTCAAAACAGAATTTCAGGTGCCTGTCGCTGCCTATAACGTCAGCGGAGAATATGCGATGGTTAAAGCAGCAGCGCAGAACGGTTGGATCGATGAAGAGCGGGTCGCATTGGAACTTTTAACAAGCATCAAGCGCGCAGGCGCAGATATGATTTTAACGTACTTTGCAAAGTCCGTCGTCGAATGGCTCAACGCTTAGGAATCGTAATT
>JAPPDN010000508.1 GCA_028824575.1 Candidatus Poribacteria bacterium
GTATTGGATGGTGAAGGAAACGCGACGGGCTATTACAATGGCAAAGAAGGGGACACAGTTACCGATACCTATATTTTCACGGATATCGGTATCGGAGTAACTTTTTTGCATCAATGGGGACAACATTATTCCGGCATCTTTGACGAGGTCGCATTCTTCAGCGTCGCACTGACTGAGGCTGATATTAAAACCCTCATGACCAGAGGGCTTAAATCAGCACTGACAGTTTACCCTGCAGGTAAATTAACCACTACATGGGGAAATATAAAAGTTAATCGATAAGGGTCAAACTAAGTGCAAAGCAACTTTCATCAGCGTTTCTCATTGCAGATAGAATCCGGCTTACTTAAGACAATCCTCGTCATTATAGCAATAGTGGTGGGGCTCTCAGCTTCATACGCCGAAGACCGTGTTGCGGGGCATTGGGAGGGACGGATTGAGATCCCCGGTCAACCCATTCCCGTGAAGATAGATCTCGCTATCAATGATGGTGTCTGGAGTGGAACTATTGACATTCCAGTACAAGGTGCCAAGGGCTTAACACTGTCTGATATCCACGTCGTGGAAGAAAATGGTAGTCTACACGTTAAGTTCTCAATTCGCGGCGTGCCGGGGAATCCAACTTTTGACGGAAAACTGCAAGACAGTGTCATCAATGGTACATTCAGTCAAAGTGGTGCTACATTCGGATTCCGTCTCTCCCGTGATATTGTCGTCAAGGATCCCGCAAGACCACAAGAACCGAAACCGCCGTTCCCCTATAAAATCGAAGAGGTAACCTTTCAAAACGGCACAGTCAACCTTGCTGGAACTCTGACCTTACCACAAGGTGACGGCCCGTTTCCTGCGGTGCTGCTCATCTCCGGTAGCGGTCTGCAAGACCGAGATGAGACATTGGTCGGACACAAACCATTTTGGGTGCTCGCCGACCATCTGAGCCGTGCGGGTATTGCCGTACTCCGTGTGGACGATCCGGGTATCGGTAAGTCAGCGCCGCATCCGAAACCACCAACGACAGCGGACTTCGCAACTGATGTGGAGGCAAGCGTGGCGTTCCTCAAGCAGGATAAGAGAATCGATCGTATCGGATTGATCGGTCACAGCGAAGGTGGTCTCATCGCAGCCATCGTCGCCAGTCGCAGCAATGATGTCGGCTTCATTGTACTGATGGCAGGCCCCGGTGTCCCTGGTGCCGAGTTGTTGCGTAAACAGAACGAACGTATTTTTGATGCAGCGGGAATAGTGGGTGAGCGTAAACAGAATTTACTAACGCTCCTCGATCAGTTGTTTACAATCTTGACTTCAGAAGATATCGCGAAAGACGAACGGCAACAAGGGGTTAATGAAATTGTACGCAAGCAGCTTGAAATTAACGGTGTTCCGCAAGCACAACAGGACGAGACGCACGTACGGGCACTCGCGGAGCAGGCACTTACCCCGTGGATGCGCTATTTCCTGACTTTTGATCCGCGCCCTGCGCTTGAGAAAATCCGAGTGCCTGTCCTCGCGCTGAACGGTGAACTCGATGTACAGGTTGATGCCGAGCAAAATCTCACCGCCATTGCTGCGGCACTTGAAAAAGGTGGAAATCGAAACGTTACGGTGCATCGCCTGCCGGAACACAACCACCTCTTCCAACGCGCCAAAACAGGCTTAGTTAACGAGTATGGTACCATTGAGGAGACAATCTCACCGCAAGTACTGAACTTAATTCAAGAATGGTTGTTGCTCGTAACGCAATAAACTTCACATTTTTTGGAGAAAATCAACACAGTTTTCAACTAAAAAACGTGAGTCCGATACAGATACAATTGAATACCTTTCAATGTGCATGTAGCATGATGCACGTCGCACCTGGGATGTTTTTGATAGGGGTGTTTCTGCGGATTTCTGCGTATTGCTTAGGGGTATTTGCTTGGGGTCTTTGATAGGGTGTTTCTGCGGATTTCTGCGGATTTCTGCGGATTTCTTCAAGTACGCCGCAAAACTGTTAGATAGAACAGCAAACACAAAGGGAAACGCCATGGAATACCAAGTACTTATTACAATTACTGCAGTCGTAGTACTGATATTGACAAGTGAACTCAGTAATGCGATGGCAGCTGAACCCAAAGGACTTATCGGTCATTGGAATTTTGACGACGGAACAGGCACTGATCTCTCCGGGAACGGCAACCATGCTGTCCTTGGTGGAACGCAGATTTACGCGCTTAGCGAAGGGCGTGCTTGTATTGAACTAATGCCGGATGCCGAACCGTTGCGGATTCCTGTACCTGAAAACTCCCCGCTTGCAATGTCGAGCGGTACAATTTGTTTCTGGCTAAACACAGCATGGGGTAAACCCAACATCCTAAACTATGATAACGGGGCAGTTGAACTTAACAACTATCGTGGCTGTTTTCAGGTACGTTTCCGAGGTGAGAAGGATTTTGAGTACTGGGAAGGGATCCTTGACTACGACTGGCCCAAGTACGACATGCGCGAATGGGCGTTTTATCCACACGTGAAAGCCTCCGTTGGCGACTCCGAATGGCATCTGTTCGCGGTTGCTTATGACGATAAAGCAAAGCAGATCGTAGGGTGGCGTGATGGAGAGCAGATTGCAACGATTGATTTATCAACAGTGAACATGGAACCGCTGCGCCGCGAAGGTTTAACGGAGATTCACACCGGGGAAGGCTTTGTCGGCTACCTTGATGATCTGCGTATCTACGACAAACCGCTGAACGACACTGAGATTAAACAGATTTATAATGCCACCAAACACATCTATGCAGGCAGGCAAGACACGAATCCCACCGATAAAGAGCAAAACATCTACAGATACCAAGAAGTAGATGAGACGCTTTATAAGGCGTGGCTACAGTTCAATCCACCCACAACTGAACAGCCAAATCAGGATTTGTTTAAAAACATTGTTGCTGAAGGCTCAAATCCAACTGTCCAGACGGCTGCTACTGAATTGGCACAAGCAGTAGCAGCTATGTTTGGCATCAAACCTCCTGTTTCGGAAACGCATCCCGTTTCTGGATCAACGCGGATTATCCTTGGCACACCTGAAACCTCCAAGTGGATCCGAGAACGCGTCGAAGAACTCGCACTCAATCAAATTGAACGTGACGGATTCATCATCAAGACGTTGAAAGAACGCACAGATGTTGCCATTGTCGTAGCAGGAAAAATTCCAGCAGGCGTTGTCTTTGGTGTGTTTGACCTGATGCGTCGCATTCAACTTGCACACGACCCGCTGGCATTTGATGTCTTAGAAAATCCGAAGGTGCCTATTCGTATGGTGGCGCACTGGTCCTACTTCCGTGGATTTCTGGGTGACAAGTGGCGCGGTGGTGGTAGAGATGCTTCAATTTTCAGTTGGGAAGCGTTACGCACCGGTGATACCAAGTTAATCCGAGATTGGGTGCGTATGCTGGCATCGTGTGGGTAGAACGCACTCTGCCCCAGTGAGATTAACTGGCACTACCGAAATAATTTCTTAGAGCATCTTGATGAGGTCGAAAAACTCGCCGACATCTGCCGAGATTACGGCATCAAACTCTATTGGAGTCCGAGTTATCTCCTCGCACTCGACCCAAAAACCGCAGACGCACTCTACGCACGGGTCCCTGACTTCGGTGGGTACATGATGAAACTCGGTTCAGAGAAACAGAACGGCGACCCGCGTCCACCGATGGTGAACCGAATTGCCGACACACTCAAGCCCTACGACGGAAAGGTGCTTGTACGCGCATTCGTCTACGGTAACCTCCGATACACACCAGAACCCTACCGAAACCTAATCCCTTACGATCTATTTGCGCACGAAGATGGCAACTTTCGGGATAATGTCATCATAGTTCCTAAAGGTAGTCCTTTGGATTGGGACTTAGCGGCACCGATTCCTGCTCTTGATGGCGCGATCCAGAAAAACTTATATGGAAGCGAACTCGTCATTGACAAAAGCTGGCCCGTATCTTGGGTCAAGAAGTGGAAATGGTGGTTTGAACAGGATACCTATCGCAACGGACCGGGAAGCCTTAACAAATTCAGTGTCGATTGTATCATGGGTGTGTCTATGATTGAACCTTCGCCAGCATGGACAAAATCTCCATTGAATGCCGTCAACTACTACGGACTCGGGCGACTTACTTGGAACCCAAACCTAACAGTAGATGAGATCTACACCGAATGGATTCAACAGACATTCGGCGATGATCCAGAGGTACTTAGGACAATCAAAACTATCTTGATGATGCTCGAAGAAATCACGCGCAAGTGCTACAACTACCGCGGGTATCGCGGCATCTGGCTTGATTCCAGCGACCCCGGTATGGCACAGGTCAAGACTCCCTATATAGTCAACAGGGAAGGCGCAGGCGTTATTACACCGGCACTGCAAGAACGTGTGTTGGCGCAGTATGCCCCAGGATTGCGCGAGATATATGGAGATCCGTTACGCGGGGAAGCGTACCTCGCGACCTTCCATTTCACAGAACACGATCAACGTCTCTCCATCGGCAGAACCCTCATACAAGACATCTATGCCAACATGGAAGAAGGGGTTGAAATGGCTGAGCAGGCAGCTGAACTCTGGAAAACACTTGAGGGGAAAATAGATCCACACAGATACGAATACACCTTAAAAACCTTGGTAGACTATGCCGCGTCCGTACGCAGCATGACCCTTAAAAAATGGGTCACAAATTTTGAGGCGCATACCGACAGAACACGCGAGGAGACGCTCGCAGGACTCACGCAAGAAGCACTTGCGAAGGTCGACACCTACAACGTGCGGCATTTCGGTGCTGTTGCCGATGGCGAATCCAACGATACAGACGCTATCAACCAAGCCATCGCTGTCTGTAACGCCGCTGGTGGTGGCACGGTCTTCGTGCCGTCCGGGGTTTATGCAACTAACTCCATTCACCTGAAAAGCAACGTTACCCTTGCTATTGACGCAGGGGCGGCACTCAAAGCTTTGCCTGATGCGAATACCGCGCTGCTCATCGGAGAAAACCTTGAAAACGTGAACATCTACGGTCCCGGCACCCTCGACGGAACAGGCAAAAACGGTATTATGCTGCAACACTGCAAAAATATCGAAATCCGAAACTTGAATGTCCGCAACGGTGCCGATTACGCGATTCTTACCACAGGTTGTGACGGTGTGCTGATAGATAATGTCAACATCCGAACCGACCGAGATGGAATCAATATCTCCGAGTGCAGTAACATAACAGTTGGTAACTGCCGTATTGACGCGGTGCGTCGCAAGTATGGCAGACCTATAGGAGGTGGTACCGCAATAAAATTTGATGGCCAAGTCTCTTCGTCCGATAACATCACTGTTCAAAATTGCTTCCTCGTTAACGGTGGAAATATGGTTGAGTCCGCCATAAGTACAGAGAACCAGCCCCGTAATATCCATTTTGAGAACGTGCGTGTCCTCCATCTTTGACCTGATGGTAGAAGCGTTGTGTAAACGTGTTGATAGCGTACACGTTAAAAACGTAGTATCCTACCTATGCGGAATAGGAAAGACAAATCCGCCAGACTGTAACGAGGTTATAGAGAATGCATCGTCATAAAAAGGTCATTTTTCTGCTGCTGACTGGTGTTATATTATCCTTGCCAGTAAGCTGTGTCACCAATACCGATCGGCAATATAAGCAACCTAAAGGAGCGACTATCTTTAAGGGGACTGATACCAACAAAGGTGGCTTGGGGCGCACTGAGGTTTTTACATCAAATCTACCGATTGTCATCATTGATACGTCTGGAAAATGGATTCGTGACGAACCTAAAATTCCTGCATCAATGAAAATTATTTATGATAAATCCGGTGGTAGAAATTCGCTAAGTAGTCAGCATATTGATTTCGAGGGAAAAATCGGCATAGAACTGAGAGGCAAAACTTCGCTCGGATTCCCGAAAAATCAGTACGGCGTAGAAATTCAGGACGATCAAGGCAATGACAAAGACGCATCGTTATTGCAACTGCCAGCCGAGTCGGATTGGGTTTTAAACGGACCCTATTCGGATAAAACCCTCATGCGAAATTATTTGGCGTACGAGTTCAGCAATCGCATCGGCAGATACGCAAGCAGAACAAAATTCGTTGAAGTGTTTCTCAATGAGAGCGGGGATACAATAACTGGAGACAAACATTACGTCGGGGTCTATCTACTCATAGAAAAGATTAAGCGCGGAGAAGACCGTGTTGATATCAAACCGCTGAAACCCGCGGACATCACCGGCGGTTATATCCTAAAAATCGATAAAACTGACAGGTATGAAACTTACTTCTTCACCCGTACCGGCACACGGTTGTTTCATGTATATCCGAAAGGACACGAGATGTCCTTCGACCAAAAAGCGTGGATTCAGAACTATATGGGCGAATTTGAAGCGACATTAGCCGGAAAGGACTTTAAGGACCCAGAACGCGGATATGCCAAGTACATCGATATAGATGCTTTTATCGACCATTTCATCATCAATGAACTTTTCAGAAACATAGACGGATTTCGGAACAGCACATACATGTACAAAGAAAGAGACGGTAAACTGACAATGGGACCCGTCTGGGATTTCAACTTATCAATGGGCAATTCAAGTTTCAATCAGGGCTGGAAAACGGATGGCTGGCTGATTTATACAAACCATGTCCCCTTTTGGTGGGATCGACTCCTACAAGACGCAAGTTTCAGGCAAAAACTCGTCAAGCGGTGGCAGACACTTCGGAGAGACGTACTCGCCACTTCTAAACTCCTTGACGAGATTAATCAAACTGCCGAGTATCTATCCGAAGCACAAAAACGGAATTTCCAGAGATGGCCCGTGCTGGGTCGCCGTGTCTTTGGTAATCCTTCATGGGGTCTACCTACATATCAACAGGAGGTCGAACAGATGAAAAGATGGTTACAGGATCGACTGAAATGGATGGATGAGCATATCGCATCACCACGTTCATCTACTTTTAGCACAGGGAGACTAAAACGTTTCCGATAAAACTCCTAACCGACAATTGTTTACTATTTTCCAAATTATGCACCTTTTTCGCCTACAAATTGCGTCATTAATATTTGAAACCTTAGTTTACTTATGCACTGAATAAATTTTTGCCCCATTTTGTGCAGTTATTCCTGAACGTTTCATAACAATAACACGAAAGGAACCTAATGACAACGACACCAAATACCGATACAATGCATGCTGACGATGTCGCTGCAATTGACGAGCTGCGTAATGTCTACGACCAATTAAAGCAAACACTTGCTAAGATCATCGTCGGTCAGGAGCAGGTTATTGAGCACTTGGCAATCTGCCTATTTTCGCAAGGACACGCACTCTTGATGGGCGTTCCTGGGTTGGCGAAAACGCTGTTAGTAAGCCGCTTCGCTGAGACGATGGCATTGCAGTTCAGT
>JAPPDN010000035.1 GCA_028824575.1 Candidatus Poribacteria bacterium
CCAGCAGCCGGCCGCCCGGCTCGAACTCCGGGTCGAGCTCCAGGGCGTCGGTCGCACCGGATGCTGATCTGTTGGAGAATAGATGGAAACGTTATCAGGTAACGGACGATGCCCAGTAGCACGAACAAACTGATTGTATTGTCCAACGGTTACCTCATGAACATCCATATAGAACGCATCAACGTAGACGGTATGCACCGGCTTTTCAGAAGGATCGTTAGTGTGATTGCTTCCCATCTGGAAGTCACCAGCCGGAATCAATACCATTTCGGCACCGTCTTTGCCTACAATCCGCTGTGGCAAATCTGTAGATAGTAGATGCTCTCTCTTCCTGATGTTGACATCTTCTTCAACTATTATCTTTGGCACATTTGGCTTTGGTTTCGGTGACACCGGTTCTTTTGTTATCTTCTCCGGTTCCGTCTCATTGACACCGACATCTTTAACATCTTTCTCAACTATTGTTTTTTGAATGTCGGACTTTGGTTTCGGCAATATAGGTTGTGCCGCCATTTTTTCTAAGGGTACATCCCAGGGAAACTCTTGGCCACCTTTCAAAATTATTTTCTTAACACGACTCTTGTAACCCGAAAGCTCTAAGCCTACATTCACCTGCTTTTCGAGACGAATGCCGGTATCGATTTGATAGTCCTTGATAGGGGATATGCCGATTGCGGTACTATCGACATACACGGTTGCGCCACTCGGTGTGCTGGTTATATTCAACGTTGCTATTGTATTCAATTCAACACCGGTATCTTCATGCACCTCTGGACTTTTTTGAGGAAGCACGAACACAAAATCACCTGTATTTAACTGCTGATCGTGGATCTTCCCATGTTGTGGATGCTGTCCTTGAGAGAATTTCGGCACCGTTCTGTAGAGATAATCACCTAACTCAACACCTGTCAGATAGCCGTCTGGTGTCGGTTCTTCAACACGACCTTCAAGCAGGTTTAGAAATGCTTTCTTAAACTCACTCCTATCTGGCACGGGTTCATCGGCGCGACCCGCCGTGATGAACTGACGCACAGGATTCTTAATGCGATCCGTAATATGGGAGGGCGTAACTCTATTTCTCAGATTCAGCACTGTGCCTGAAAAGCAGCTATCAAACATAAACAAGACATGTTTGGCATGAATCTTCTTGGAGTCGGATACAAACTTCACCATATCCACACTATAGAGATCAAACTCGACAGTGTTCTCAGGACTCGGCGTATCGAGCATGACGAGGTAGCCGAGATCCTCACCTGTTGCTGCTTTGGTCGTGAATCCATGCCCAGCATAGTAAAACAGGAGTCGATTATCTTTATTTTTCCCCGATTTATAGATGAATTCTGAAAATGCTTTGTTAAACTCGGCTTTTGTCACATCTATTTTCTGGGTGACATTAAATCCTTGTTTTTCAAGGACTTCTGTGACTTCTTTGACATCCGCTATCGCGCCGGGGAGCGGATTCCAGCCGTTCTTTACCGGATACGTTCCATTTCCGATAACGAGTGCATAGGAGTCTTTATAGAGATCGAACTTCTCTCCACTCTCTGTCTGAATAGTAACACTCATACCGCGTTGCGAAAACAACTCGGTTGCTGCAATAAGCATGGGTACACCGCAAAGAATACAAAAGAATAGAAATAAAGGTGTTTTTTTCATAGGATATTATACGCAGCCTGCACTTATAGGCTTTGGTTGAGCACTTATAGGCTTGGTTGAAAGGAATACTTGACTTGCTGCGAGGACTAAAGACTCACCAATCCTTAAAATGCATTCAGTTTTCGATTTGTTTATCAGATATAAGAGACAAAAGGACAGCGATTCAAGGGGCTGCTGACTTCACACAACGAAAACCATGGTTGGTGAATATGAATGCGGGCAGATTCGCGTTGCGACTCGCAATCCACACTGCCTTGGGTCCATAGTACCAGGATCCCCCACGTATGACCCGCTTTTTATTAACAGCCACGATATTGTTTTCTCCATCTTTTATAAGGATTGTAGCGATCGGATTCCGACGCGGAGAATTTACATAGAAATTCCCATCATAGGCATCAAAACACCACTCTGCCATGTTACCCGCCATATCGTACAATCCATATCCGTTTGGCGGATAACTGCCTACGGGAGCGGCGTACGGATAACCATCATCAATTTCTTTATCAGCAAAATTATCGCCCCATTCTTTATGCCAAACTTCTGACAGGCTTTTATCGGCAAAATTACATTGTGTCCCGTCCAGCGGCGCATTGCCCCACGGGTGTTCTGTTCCTACCAAGCCGCCCCTTGCCGCTTTCTCCCATTCAGCCTCTGTCGAAAGCCGCTTACCCGCCCATTTCGCGTACGCCATTGCATCGTACCAACTTATATTCCCTGCAGGATGCCGATCTGTTGGAAAATACGTAGAACTCCAATCCAGTGAGGAATGATGTCCAGTCTCACGAACAAATTGATTAAATTGTCCGACTGTCACCTCGTATTTGTCAATATAAAAAGCATCCACGTAGACGGTATGGACAGGAAGTGTAGAAGGATTATGAGTGGTGCCGGCCCCGCTCCCCATCTGAAATTCGCCAGCCGGAATTAACACCATTTCTGCTCCGTCTTTGCCAATAATTGTCTGCGGTAAACTTGATTTTGGCAGTAAAGTTTCTCTGACCATCTTCCCAATAGGAACATCCTCCGGATTTCGTTGCAATAAACGAGCATCACCAATTGTCCAATGATCACACCCAATCCCATCTCCTGCATCTGTTACGATTAATGTAAGTTTTTGAGCGTCAACAGGTATATCAAACTCAACATAGGTCGCCTCGTTGTGATAAATGCCTGTAATTGCACCAGACTTATAAACCTCTGCGTTGTCAACGAAGAATATAAATTCAATAGTGCCGCCATGACCACATCCGTAATGACCTGGTATACCCAAATATCCATCAAATTTCGCATAGTTACCACTGCTCAAATCATAGACAATCTCACTTTCAGCATGTGCATAAATCCAATGTTCAAAATCTGGATCATACTTATTGTGTACTGAGCGGGAAGTCGGAGTAATGGGATTTGCTCTAACCCACCCAGATTCTAGAGGTGCTGAATCAGGTGCTGAATCCCCCAGAGAGTAATAGAATCCATCTTTTGTTTTCTCATGAATACATGGGACTCCTGTCCAAGAAGCAAAGTGATTTATCGGTGCGATTGTATTATTACCACCTGGCTTTAGCACGAGATAGGTATATGTCACAGCAGACGATGTAGGCTGCGTTTCTTTAAGTTTGACGCTGACATCTTCCTCAACAATTGTTTTTCGTACACTGGATTTAGATTTCGGTGGCACTCCTTCTTTGGTCATGTTTTCTAAAGGCACGTCCCAGGGGAACTGTTGACCACCTCTCAATGTTATTTTCTTCACACGGCTCTTGTAGCCTGAAAGTTCTAATCCTATATTCACCTGTTTCTCAAGACGAATACCTGTGTCAATCTCGTAATTATCTAACGGTGTCGTCCCGATTAGGACACCATCAACATAAACCATCGCGCCACTCGGGCTACTGGTTATGTTCAATGTTGCTATTGTATTCAATTCAACACCACTATTTTCGTTAGCGTTTGGAGAAAGCATAAACACAAAATCACCGGTATTCAATTGCTGATCGTGAATCTTTCCGTGTTGTGGATGCTGTCCTTGAGAGAATTTCGGCACCGTTCTGTAGAGGTAATCCCCTAACTCAACACCTGTCAGATAGCCATCCGGTGTTGGCTCTTCAACCCGTCCTTCAAGGATGTTCAAAAATGCCTTCTTAAACTCACTCCTATCTGGCACGGGTTCATCCGCGCGACCGGCTGTTATGAACTGACGCACAGGGTTTTTGATTCTGTCGGTGATGTGAGACGGTGTAGCCCGGTTCCGAAGGTTGAGTACCGTTCCTGAGAAGCAGCTATCGAACATGAACAGGACATGTTTGGCGTGAATTTTTTTGGAATCCGATACGAATTTGACCATATCCACACTGTAGAGGTCAAACGCTGCAGCATTCTCAGGATTTGGTGTGTCAAGCATCACAAGGTAACCAAGGTCTTCACCTGTTGCTGCTTTGGTTGTGTATCCATGACCAGCATAGTAAAACAGGAGTCGATTATCCTTGTTTTTACCAAAATCATAGATAAACTCCGAAAATGCTTGATTAAACTCGGACTTTGTAACGTCTATCTTTAGCGTCACGTTGAACCCGTGACGTTCAAGGACTTCTGCGACTTCTTTGACATCCTTTACCGCACCCGGAAGCGGGGTCCAGCCATTTTTCACTGGATACGCCCCGTTTCCAATAATCAAAGCGTATGAATCTTTATAGAGGTCAAATTCTTTTCCGCTCTCTGTGCGAACAGTAACGCGCATGCCGCGTTGTGAAAACAACTCGTTAGCGGCGATAAATACGATCGCAACACAAAGGAAGCTAAAAAATAGAAATAAAGATATTTTTCTTTTAGATACCATAAATATTCTAATTTCAGAGTTTTAGAACGCGCCAAGGGACATGACAAAACGTCCCATATCATAGGGTCTTCACTTCTGTAGATTTAAGCCTTACTTTGGTAGCGTGGTAATAGAAATATGTGCAGACCCTTCAGGCTGCGGCTTGAAAGGCTGGAAACCGCGTGTTGGCGTTAGGTAGACGTACCCACCCTCCTCATACGTTTCCCCAGGGGCCAAATCAGGGAACGGTTCTCGCTTAGCATAAACATGCAATTGCTCCGCACCGAATGGCGGTGTGCACACAAATTTTCCGATTTCCAAACTTTGGTTAGTCATTTCAGGACTAATATGATGGTTTTTTAACAGTAGTGTCCGCTTTCCATCTGCAAGGATATAGATTAAACGGATATAAACTTCTTGGTCCGCACGTGCGAAGACTGTCATTGTTTCGCCTTCGGTATAAACCACCGGTCCTGTGCCCCTATCTGTTGCGATTTCAACAGTTAATCCATTATGGACGAAAACTTTGGGATTGACGATGGATTCTTCAGGCGGAACTTCTGTAGGCGAAGTCTCTACTGTTTGGGGTTCCTCCTCAACCGGCTGCACCTCTTCAATACTGAGTGTCTCTTCAAGTGGATTAAAAAGTTTCCAATCTTGATCGAATTGCTCAAGATTTCCGGGTTTTAGCGCTATGTCCTTGTCTCGGCGTTGACTCTCACTAAACCGCACAACAGCCGCCGCCTTAAATTCGCCCGTTGTGATATCGCGTAGCGTGGTGCGTAGCGTAATTTTGTCGCCGTCCGCCCAATATCCACCGAAGAATTGCAAGAGTTCGTTTTGAGATTGAGCCTTATGTACCTCTCGAAGTGGTTGGAATCCTCGCATGGGAAGCGAGCGATGCCATTTCAACTCATTTGTAAGTGCCTCCAAAAAAAGCGTTGAAGAAGGGCTCACAACATTGAAACTGTCGTAGGTGAGTTCCTCCGTCTTCACCTTAGTTCCCCAGTCGCTACTTTGCTGCTGGAATTGATAGGCAGTGACACGCGCGATATCATTGATGTTAATGATGGTTTGAGGCGCGATTTTTTCTACTTTCGTAACGACTTCTCCATGTGACATCATCAAATCAGCTTTGGCGACACCACCTGCTGCGTCCGACAATTTAGAAAATGCCCCAGGAGGCGTTGTATACACTGCCCCCAATTGAATGAGTTCTGCTTCTTTTAATGCTTCATACAATCGGTACGTGCTCAAGTAGATCTTGGCAGCATCTGATAAATCGCCAGCGTTTTCTATGACCTGCGCCTTATGAAGAAGGTCGTTAATCTCTTGGCGTAAATCCGCAGCTTCGTCGGTATAAATCTGCTGGAGCGTAGCACGCTTAACGTAAACAATAACATAGGCATCCGGTGCCGTGGATGGATAGTATTCCCGAATCCCTTTGAGCTTAGATTTTACAGAACTCTGGATCACTGTGCTGTAGTGTTCACGGACACGATTGTATGCGAGCCAATCGTCTTCGTTTTCGTTAATAACGTATCGAATCTTGTCGAAGATTTTCTT
The DNA here is from genome assembly GCA_028824575.1 of Candidatus Poribacteria bacterium. Lineage (GTDB taxonomy): Bacteria > Poribacteria > WGA-4E > WGA-4E > WGA-3G > WGA-3G. The sequence goes on from JAPPDN010000035.1 coordinate 6,038, forward strand.
GGATAACTGATTTTCTGCCTGATCCATAAGAGTTTCGACAGATCCTGGTCCTTCCGACACACCGACAAGATATTCACTACTCGGATATGCTTGTAGATCCGAGGTTATATCGGCGTGTGAAGTATAAACAATCATTGTAAAAACAATTACGGAATAAACAAATAGTTTTCTCATGCGCTAAAACTCCTCTCGGCTTGTGTCGTGATTGATAATTTTAATAGACAGCACAATTCAAAAATCCAAAAATTTTACCAAACGCTTATACTCGAAAATAAGATGGAAGATCCTCTGAACTGTCAGTTATTGCAATCACTCTTTGTTAAAATGGCGCAAATTGCCACCTTGTAGCATCATCTGTTAGATTGTGCCCAAAAATGCTGCAAACTAAAAAATTTGCGCTACAAAATGCTTGGCTAATTGACATTTTTCAGTGAAACACGAGGTCTGCGGGGCTAAAATCTCGTCCGTAGCAACTTGGGTTATATTAGGACATAATGAATAAAAGTATATTTTTATTTGTTATTATGTCGTAGCATGGCAAATTATACTCAAACTCAATTTCTAACGCAACTTAAATCTGATTTCAGTAGGAAATTCTATGGATTTACAAATGGCAACTTGGATTATTCTGCTGAAAATAACTTTTCGATTTCTGTGGAGCGGTCTGCCTTGCTAAGAGTTGAAAGCCTTTGAAACTCGGCATCGGTAAGCTGCTCAAAAATCTGGTCAATCTTCGCATACAATTCGGTTGTATCCTCTGTTATACCTGTATCAGCAGGATCATCCAGATCAACCTCGTAGGTATTTTCATAAATATCGGTAATTTGAAAAACACCGCGTTTTGCACCTTCCGGCCGGACCAATCCGTCTGCTTCCAAGACCCATTCACCACCGACTTCTCCAGGGGCAGACGCAACGCCGAAGCGCATCGGCGGTGCTTTTTGCCTCGGACGGTCCGGTAGGTTTCGTACCTCTCGCATATAGACCTCGACACTGTTTTTCGCCAGACGTTTTTTGAATGTCTCAAGGTGGGATAAAATTAATTTCCTACTATCGGCAGGCAAATCCGCAAGTCTCGTTTTAGCAATTAATGCCCGGATACTGAAGTACGGTGTATACGACTCGACATCAAGACTAGCAGAGGCGGAGCTATTCCCCATGAAAGGCAGTTCGGGATTGTTACGGTATAACGTCATAATATGCACTTCCAATTGAAAGAGCTCGCGTTTGGGAAGCCCGTATTTTTGGGCAACAGAAGGCTCAACGTTCGCTATCGAATTGAAGAGTTCAGAAAAGCGTTTTTGCTCCTCTGGCGTAAGTTTTCCCGAGTATTCGTAAATAGGCGCGAACAGTTCTCGTCCTTTGG
>JAPPDN010000048.1:0-258 GCA_028824575.1 Candidatus Poribacteria bacterium
AAGCGTTGTGCCATCTGCGGAAAATGCCAATGCACTGATACGATTGGTATGCCCTTTAAGGCGAACCTTCAAGGCACCGGTATCTGGGTTCCACAATTGTATTGTACTGTCGGGCCAATCGCCGCCGCTGCTGCTGGCAAGCGTTGTGCCATCCGGTGAGAAGGCGACCTCCCTACCCACACTTACATGTCCGTTGAGAATAAAGCGAGGCTGTTTTATGCCTAAATCCCATACCCGAATTGTGTCGTCCTGACTTGC
>JAPPDN010000048.1:268-7380 GCA_028824575.1 Candidatus Poribacteria bacterium
CACCCGCGATCGTTTTTCCATCTGGTGAAAAGGCTATTGCGGTAATGTTGCCCGTATGTCCGGTGAGTGCGTCCTTACCTTCACCGGTATAGACATCCCATATTCGGAGTGCGTTGTCGTTCCAACCGCCGCCACTCGCGATCGTTTTTCCATCCGGTGAAAAGGCAATAGTATGGATTGAATCGTAGTCCGTTCTAATGGTTAATTTCGACTGCCAAGTGTCAGTATCCCATAGTTGAATCATTCGATCTGATCCATTGCTTGCAAGCGTTTTTCCATCCGGCGAAAACGTTAAAGTAGAGACACGTTTCGTATCTCCAGTGAGAATGGTAAGTGGATCACCGGTGTGTGGGTTCCAGACTCGAATTGTATCGTCCCGATCTGCACTAACAAGATTTTCACCATTTGGTGAAAATCTCACCGCTCTGATACCACCGGTATGACCCGTGAGCGTGTTCCGATGTTCCGCAGTTTCTGCATCCCACAAAAGGATTCGCTTGTCGCCACTCCCACTTGCGAGGGTTTTCCCATCTGGCGAGAACGCTAAAGTCTCAACCGAGTCGCTATGCATTGTGAGTGTTGCACGGTGTTCTCCAGTAGACGCGTCCCACAACTGAATCGTATTGTCGCCACTTCCACTGGCAAATATTCTGCCATCTGGAGAGAATGCCACAGCACGAATGCGTTCACTGTGTCCAGTGAGCAATGCGAGTTCTTTTCCGGTGTGTGCGTCGTATATCCAAGTACCGATTGAACTTGCAACGGCAAAGCGAGCACCATCGGATGAAAAAGCAATATTACCAGTTATTTCGCCTTTTCCGATGAGCCGTTTCGCGCCTTCGGGTAAGCCCCGTGTTGTGTAGTCTTGGGTATATCCATTTGACAGGAGTAGGGTTAATAATAGAAGGATAAAAATGAGGTATTTCATGGATTGTTACTCCCTTGGCGGCCACAACGCGTCTCTACTGATCACAAAAGATTGTTCTTCTATTTTCCAAAGTGCTGTGCGACGAGCACTAAATCCAAAATGTTGACGATGCCGTCACTGTTAAGGTCTGGTGTCGCTTGTCCGAAACGTGCGGCAACAAAGGTTAAATCTAAAATGTTTACAACACCGTCGGCGTTGACATCCCAAGGTCTTGGTATAGATGCTAACGGCCATAGTTGGATTGTGCCATCAAGGCTTGCACTTGCGAGTGTTCTGCCGTAAGTATGGCTTGACTCTTCCCCTCCATTAACGAGTAAAAACGCTAATGCAAGGACTGGCGCGGTATCGCCTTCAAAAATTGCCTGTAATTGTCCTGTCTGTGGGTGCCACATACGAGTTGCGTTATCCCAACCCGCGCTTGCGAGCGTCCCGCTATCCGGTGAGAATGCTAAGGCGAAAACTGGCTCGGTGTGTCCTTTAATGGTTGTCAGGAGTTGCCCGGTGTACGTATTCCATAGGTGAATTGTGCTTTCTGCGTCTCGACTCCAATATCCACCGCTTGCCAACGTTTGATTATCAGGCGAGAAGGTGAGTGCTGTGATTGAATCTGTATGTGCGGAGAGACTGTGTCGGAGTTGCCCGGTTTCTACATCCCATAACAAGATTGTGCCGTGAAAACTTGTGCTGGCAAGTGTTTTGCTATCCGGTGAGAATGCGAATGTGGTGACCATATCCCAGTGTCCGTGAAAGACTGAGGTGCGGATAGACAGGTTTGTGGTTAAGTTCCAGAGACGAATTTCTTTGAAACTTCCACTGGCGAGGGTGTTACCATCAGGTGAGAATGCCAAGGCTACAACGGGGTGGGTATGCCCTATGAAATCTGTTCTGTGCTCACCAGTGCGAGCGTCCCAGAGGCGGATAGTAGCATCTTCGCTCGCGCTTGCCACTGTTCGGTTATCAGGCGAGAATGCTAACGCTGTCACGGTATCCAGCAGCCCAGAGAGCCGTGCCAATTCTTTCCCAGTATAGGTATCGTACAACGTGATACCGTTGGCGATGGCGATAGCGAGGTGCGTGCCGTCAGTGGAGAATTTTATGGCATTTATCGCTGTTGTATTGGAGGGGACTTCGCTACTCTCTGACGCGCGCCATTGTGTTCCATCTTGAGCGGAACTGTTCGGTAGGAGCGCGACATAAATGAATAGAAGGATAAAAATTAGGAGCTGCCGCACGGTCAGTTTCCCTCTGCTTGTCCATTGGACAAACCGGTACTGATAAGGTTTAGTATTTTCTTTCCCAATTGCACCACATGCGTACGAGGGAAACATCACCCGGACAATCTGCTTAAAGAATGTACCTGCTCAAATCTTGGTCTTTGACGATTTCATCCAACTCTGATTTGACATAGTCGGCATCAATAGTGATCTCTTTTTTATCGAGTTCAGGTGCATCGAAAAAGAGATTTTCAAAGAGTTTCTCCATAATGGTGTGTAAGCGGCGTGCCCCGATGTCTTCAACGGATTCGTTAACTTGGAACGCGAGGGCGGCGATTTCGTCAATCGCGTCATCGGTGATAGTCGCCTCTATCCCTTCAGTTTTAAGTAGTGCTGTGTACTGTTTCACTAACGCATTTTTCGGTTCCGTCAGAATAGATTTAAAGTCATCCTTATTCAGGCTTTTCAGTTCCACTCGAATTGGAAATCTACCTTGTAGTTCTGGGATGAGGTCAGAGGGGCTTGAAACATGAAACGCACCAGCGGCGATAAATAGGATATGGTGTGTGCGCACTGCACCGTATTTCGATGTCACCGTGCTACCTTCAATGATGGGCAGGATATCACGTTGCACACCTTCCCGTGAGATATCGGGTCCGTGGCGAGATTCTCTACCTGCGATCTTGTCAATTTCGTCCAAAAAGACAATACCGGAGTTTTCAACACGCTGAATGGCTTCGCTGATAACAGCATCCATATCAATGAGTTTTTCAGATTCTTCTTGCATCAAGATAGTGCGTGCCTCGGAGACCGGAACGCGTCGCTTCTTCGTCTGATTCGGGAGGATGTTACTAAACATATCCTTGAAGTTGATATCCATCTCCTCAATGCCGCCGGGCGAAAAGATTTCAACAAAGGGCATACTCTGATGCTTAACATTGATTTCAACAGGTTTATCCTCGAGTCTACCTTCACGTAGCCATTCTCTAAATTTTTCACGGGTTTTGAGATGGCGTTCTCGCTCTTTCTCTCGGTCTTCTTCGGCTTCGGTTTCCGCGTCGGGGCCGAGGTCGAAGGGTAGCTGGAGTACCACGTCGTCATTCTCTTCCTCAGGTTCGTCAAGCATATCCTTTTCTAAGCGGGGACGCTCCTGCAAAGAGCGTGGAATCGGAAAAATACAATCGAGGAGGCGTTCTTCAGTGAATTCCCGTGCTTTTTCCTCAACGACCTCGGTCTGTTCGGCTTTGACGCGGCTAATGGCTGTCTCAATGAGATCACGAATCATGGATTCAACATCTCGACCGACGTAGCCAATTTCGGTATATTTTGATGCCTCTACCTTGATGAAGGGGGCATCAACAAGACGTGCAAGCCTGCGTGCGATTTCAGTTTTACCGACACCTGTTGAACCGATCATGATGATGTTCTTAGGTGAGACTTCGTCTTGTATATCTTCACCCAACATCTGTCGCCGCGAACGATTGCGGAGGGCGATAGCGACACAACGTTTTGCCTCAAACTGCCCGATGATATATTTATCCAGTTCCTCGACAATCTGCCGCGGCGTAAGTGCATCTGCTAAAGTGCTCTTTTCATGTGTTTTATTTGATTTCTCCAAAGTTTCATTAGTTATCAGTCGTCAGTTTTCAATTAGGAGGCGTTGGGGTTACCGCAAGGTGTTTGGTGAACCCGAGCCCGCTTGTAACTGTTAACTGTTAACTGATAACTCCTCCTCTATTGTGTCGGTTTCAATTCGTGCATTGGTATAGATACAAATTTCACTTGTGAGTTGAAGTGCCTCTGAAACAATCTCTTTTGCGGTCAAGTCTGAGTATTTGAGCATGGCTTTTGCGGCTGCGAGGGCAATAGATGAACCCGAACCGATGGCGACGACATCGTCGTCGGGTGCGATCACATCACCGTTTCCAGAAATAAGGTAACTGTCGTTAGCATCTGCAGCGATCATTAGTGCGTCTACTTGTCTAAGTACTCTGTCACTACGCCATTCGCGTGCGAGTTCTACTGCTGATTTCTGAAGATTTCCACGGTACTGCTCAAGTTTCTTCTCCAAATTTTCATAGAGTGTGATTGCATCCGATGCGGAACCTGCGAACCCGATCAGCACTTTGTCGTTATGGATTTTGCGAATTTTGCGTGCGCCGTGTTTAATCGCTGTATCGCCTAAAGTGACTTGCCCGTCGCCTCCAATAGCGACTTGGGTATCGCGCCGAACGGCTAAAATCGTTGTTGAACGAATTCGCATACTTTTGATTTTCCTCTCCTGCCAATTAAGGTTATGTGCGAATGGGCATCCTATTTTTAGATGTAAAACAGCAGAAAACTGAGAAACTGCAATGCCCCCATAAAGATGCCGCACCGTATCCCTGCGATACCTGCATGTTGTTCCCTCAACAAACTGCCAGCGACCCCGAAAAAGTAGGGACACAGTAGAAAGGTGAGTAGAAAGGCGAGCGGCACAAAAATGGGTACAGACGCAATCTGTGGTATCCGATCAATCTGTGTTGCATTCCATTCCCACAAATGTAATCCGCCGAGCGCGTAAATTGCGATACTTCCAATTGCAGCACTGATGCCTGTGACACCTGCCGCCAACATCGCGGTTCCTATCAAACCGCTCTTCGGATTTTCAGGATCCGATGCAAAACGGGTTTGGCAAATCACTGCAAGCCTTTGATAAAAGTAGGCTGCAAGAGTCGCGAACACCACCCAGTTTAAGATTAGCACAATCGGTGTCGTCATATTCGCCAAAAAATCTGAACGCAGATAAAAAATGAGATGTACCTTCCGAGAAAATAACCAATCCATGGGTGTGTACATTAACACCGTTGCGAGCCCAAAAATAGAACTGCTTGAGAGTAGTGACGCATCTTCATCAGTTTGTCGGACGCAGTAAAAAAATAAAGAGACCGCAATTAACACATTTGGATAGAGAATCCAAATAGTTCCAATGCGGCTTGCTATTAAGAACGTTAGAAGCGTTGTAACTGTTACAGCAAAAACCGATTTGTCCGTTTTGGTTCCCATACATCTCTCAACTAATATTGTTTATCCTTAACTTTTCCGCTCAAATCTCAAATTGAATCACCAATTGGTCCCCGGTTAGTTTTGCACCTGTTGTTTTTTTCGTGGAGAGGGTTCGTGGTAATGCGACGTGTTGCTTGAAGCCACCGATTGTGACGATCAATTCATCGCCATGTTTTGTCAATCCAATTTCCTCTTTACTTAGAAAAGGCAGACGCATAGACAATTGATAGGCATTTGCTGTTTTTTGGAATTGATACGGTTTTTCTTTAGAAAACTGATCTGCTGGATTAATTTCGGAATAGAGTGCTTCTGATAGTCGGTGCAGCCCCTCTTCTCCGACAATTTCTTCTGCGAAGAGGTTCACTTTCCAGATTGGCACGTCCGAGAAATAGCCCATTGCCTCTTTAATATAGTGTTGTTGTGCTTGTTTCCAAGCTTCAAAGTATGCGGTATCAACACCCTCCGGAAAGATGCGATTGATAATCACTGCGTCTATACAGAGTCCATAAAGGCAAAAGTACATAAATGCGCGTTGTGTCTCTTTGATAACAATTTTTTCTGGGTTTGTTACCAAACGTACTGTCGTGATCTTGGGGTCTGTCAGCACATTGTCAATCCCTTCCAATTTATCGAAAAGGTCTTGGATATTTTGGAAATAGTTATCTCGGGGGATCGGAACAGAACTCACTTTTTCGATGACGGGACCGGCAATCTTCGCCAGATTGCGTTCCAACTTGAAGATATGGTTCATGTACCACTCCAACGTCGTCGGGATACTGACGAAGCGGAGCGATTCCCCGGTGGGTGCGCAGTCGAGAATAATTACATCGTAACTCTTTTCGCGAACATATTGGTTGATATAGAGGAGCGCGCAAATCTCCTCCATCCCCGGAAACACGGCTATCTCCTCTGCTACGAGACTGTCAAGCCCAGAACGATTCAATAACGAACGAATATAGTTGTAAACGTCGTCCCAGTATTCGATAATTGCTTCTTGAACATTAATTTCTTGTATCCAGAGATTTTCCCTGATTTGGATCTGTTTTTCTTTGCGCTGGCGGACGAGTTTTTCGTGGTTATCAAAAGCGTCACGGAGTGAATGTGCGACATCCAGCGAGATTACGATTGTCTTATAACCGAGCTGAGAAAGTTTGATGCCCGTGGCAGCGGCGATAGTGGTTTTGCCGACCCCACCTTTACCTGTGTAAAGGATAATGCGCATTATTAAGTTCCTATGTATTGTAGTTTGTATGGTACTTTTTATAGTATAACACAATAAGAACCAGTATGCAAAGAAGTGTTGTGTATACCGGAAAATGAACACTTGCATTAAAAGTTAAGAATAAGATATAATAATACTTGAACAACATTATGGGGTGCTCTTATCTGAGTAGGAGCTGAGAAAACACCCATTGAACCTGATCTGGGTTATGCCAGCGTAGGGAAATAGCAAGAGTAGTTGTCAGTTATCAGCACTCAGTAGTCAGTTAACTTCTTATAGCGGTTAGAAATTGTGTCACTGCCACAGTACACTTCTTTAACTGACAACTGAAAACCAATAACTGATAACTAATAAAGCTGCTTCCTTTTGGCATATACCGAAAATGGAAGGCGGCTTTTTTACGTTAATAAGGAGTTGATGCGTATGTTCAGTAAATTCGCGGTCCCTATAGCGATCCTATTCGCAGTTTTAGGGATATGGGAAGGAACTGTATATCTTTTTGATATACCGCGCTACATTCTGCCCGCACCGTCAAAAATTGTAGTGACACTATTTGTGGAACATACGCAATTACTGAAACATACGCTTGTAACCTTGGAAGAGATGCTCCTTGGGTTCGTCCTTGCAGTTAGCATCGGCATTCCGTTAAGCCGACGGCTACCGGGCTGCCGTCGAGGGCTTGACGCGGGATGGCGAGACCCGT
>JAPPDN010000537.1 GCA_028824575.1 Candidatus Poribacteria bacterium
AATTTTTGTAGAAAATTGTATCATTTCCATGATAGTTTTGTACTTAAGATGATATAGGAGTTTGACATTCATACGTCACCGAGCGCAATAGGTATGAAAAAACTATTGACAACGACAAATGAAGGACACGAACATTTGTAGGAAAGTTACATGAAAACCCGGATTTCGATTTTAAGCGTAGTATGCCTCATCAGCTGTTTTGTAATCGCTGGGTTGTCAACCCCAGTGAATGCTGATTACGATTATTACGGAGATCGGTTGAGTCGTGAGCATCGCGTTGCAAGCGATGTTGACGAATGGATAGAGCGCGGGAATGCGACAATCACCGCCAGCCCACGCTTTGAGGATGGCGTTCGACTCACCGCTTGGGCAAATGACGCTCAGAACACAGACAACTACGAATTTGCAATTGCCAGCGCGGTATATCTCTTTGAAATTCCAGCAGGGACACAATATATTGAAGTCTTGGTGCGATACCGAGGGGAACCGCATCGCTTAGAAATTGAAGACTACGACGAACCGATCGCAGGTCGCGCATGGATTCGTAACACCAAGCGCGAGGCAACACGCAGCGGTTATTACGACGAAAACGCTAAAGAGACACGTTACGGCGACACTTTTGTCCTTCGCGCGAAAAACCGATCCGAACACATTAAGATTCCTGCAGCCGGCCATGTCAAAGATGGATGGATGGAGCTTCATATTGTCGCCGAAGGCGGCGAGCAGATTGATGTAGAATATCTTGAAGTCTCCACATATCGCAGACAGCCAAAAGTTAGAGTCATTCAACGCTACACACCAACCTACCGTTGGCGTCCGTGGCATCGTTACACTTACCTCTACTTTTATGACGGGCCCGTCTATTACGCGACGGATTACGACTATTATCTCCGATGGAGCTATCCGATTTACGACCACCACTATCTCTCAATCCGCTCGTATTACGGTGGGTATCTCGGACGCTACCGCGGCTACTATCCAAGTGCTTACTATCGCTACTATTCGCCGTATTACGGTTCCTACCATAGTTACTACCGTGGTACACCGAAGGTTTATCAGCGACGGACGCAGTTGAATCGGTGGAGTGCACAACACGAAACAACCCGTCGGCAATACAGCCGTAGCCGATTATCCGCGAACAGTCAACGAGAAAGTCGGACAGCAGTACGGAGGAGTGTCCGCACCACACTTGAAAACCACCGGAAACAGACCCCGGCGACAACGGAACGGGTTGCGCGCCAATCAATTATTACGCAGAAACTGCGTGCCCGTGCTTCCACCTCGGCACTCCGCGAAAATAGCGTCCGAAAAAGCACTTATGCTGCAGGAAATACAGGAAGTACACTCAGTAGGCAACGGCGTTACTCTACTGCTACAACGCAGAACGCGAATCGATACAGAAGGTCTGAGACACAACGGACTACACCACTTTACAGACGTTCTACTTCCCCATCGACCCGGTCGTTCTCGTCAAGCACAAGCAGCAACTCGCGCCCGCAGTATAGAACAACTACTTCAAATTCGAGCTCATCTCGCTCGCGATCAAGCGCAAGCCGATCAACGACAAGTTCATCGCGTGAGAGATCAAGCGTGAGCCGTTCAAGCTCGAGTTCAAGTTCGTCGCGTTCACGATCAAGCGTCAGTCGTTCTTCGTCTTCTACAAAGACTCGAACGCGTCCGACTACAAGTTCGAGTTCATCGCGTAGCAGTTCAAGCAGTAGCAGCGACGATGACGATGACGATCGCAGCCGGACAACGCAACGGACGAAACGGCGACGTTAATAGGAGCAATATTGGCTTCGCATAGCCGTTTGGATGTGTGAAGTCTACATAGACTACATGCGGTTTTTGTTAATTATTTCACTCTTGTTGTTCAGCCTCCATGCCAGTTTTGCGCAGGAGGCTGAAAACGGCATAAATACCGAACAGCAAACAACTAAAACTGAAACGGCGGAACGGGTAAGACTTATTTCGCCAATCGGAGCGATAGTGCGTTCCGCTGTTGTCCCTGGATGGGGACAATTCCACAGTCGTAGTTACTTCCGAGGGAGCCTGACTGTTTTAGGAGTAGGCGGCTCCATCATCGGTGCCTTGTTAGCACAAAATTCCTTTAGGAATCGGTACGATGCCTATGAGGCATTGGTTTGGGACGGTTTCTCTAACGAAAAAACGATATTAGAAAGCTATGAATATGCAAACCAGAGGTATAAACTCAGGACATTTTTTATGTATACCGGCATCGGCATTTGGCTGTATAGCCTTATCGACTCTTACGTGAGTGCTAACTTTTACAACGCGACTACCCTGATTCAATCTATTGAACAGGATGCACAAAATATTGAAAAATTAGGGATCGAAATCGGCGCGACCCCTTCACATTTTTATTTCGGTATTGTTAAAACCTTTTAAAAAAAATAAAAAAAGGAGAATGCTTACTATGTTCAGGAATTTCGCCAAAGTCAGCTGCGTACTCATCTTACTCCTACTCGCAAATTTTATGGGGTGTGGAGACGCTGATAAGGTCGGACAAATTCCGGCTGAAGAACTCCTTCAAATTAGTAATGTTTTAGACCGATGGCGAGAAGGTTACGAAACAGAAGATGTTAACACCTACATCGGGACCTTCTGGGAAGATGGCTTTCTTTATGTCTCTGATATGGGAACAGATGGCGATAAAACAGACGATGTTGAGTTTGATGACATCCGAGAGGAACGCGCCTCTGCGACTCGTGTCTTTGCACGGTTTCAAGATATTGAGATAGAGCTCTCTTCTCCGCCGGAAATTCAGATGAATGACGATGGCACAGAGGCTGAGGTACGGAATCATTACAGAATCCAATTCTTTGTGTCGGACGGTCAGACACTTGAGGGTGGATACACCGGCGCATACGCCGAAGGTGATAATATCTTTATCTTTGAAAAAAGAAATGACGAATGGCGTATAGCCGAATGGCATGACGAAGCCTTTAACGAGGAAGAAATTCGCATTGCCAACAACCTATAGGTTCAAAAAAGGAGGGCAATTTCTAACCCAAAGGGCGGGTAGAAATACTGTATATTCATGCCGCAACAGGAGGAACACCTACGCGATTATTTTCAGCTCATCCGAAAGCATGGCTTTACGCTCTGCCTAACCATTCTATTAGTGTTAGGAACTGCCCTAATCATCTCGCTTCGTTTGCCCAAAACTTACGCTGCTTCCACCTTAATATTACTCGTTCAACCCAGCGCGACATATTCCCTTCCTTCAGCAAATTTGTTTCAAAATGTGCTCTCCGGCGGTGCTGACCGACGAGAGATGGAAACAATCAGCACCCGATTCTCTACAGAGTCCATGCTAAATACAGCAATCGAAAACCTTGAGGAGAACGGGCACTCGGATGCAGCTGTGCTTTTACCTCCGGTAGGAAAACTTAAACGAGTGGTGAGAGCACAAGTAGACCCGGATTCTGATTATATCAATATTTCGGTTGAATTAACCGAGGCAGAAGGCGGTGAACGGAATGCAGCACTCCTCGTCAATCAGCTTGCAAAAGATATGCAAATGTTGAGGCGTGGAAATGAAGAAACAAAACTCAGAAAACTTATGGAGTTCCTCGAAAATAAACGACGGGAAATCGAAGCGGAAATAGATAAAGATTTAGCGGATCTCCTCCAATTTGTTCGCGACAATGGAAGCGCAGAAACATGGGTGCCGACGCTCACCAATTTGCTTGAGCGCCTTGCGCGTGTTCGAGAAAATCTTGAGATAAATCAACAACAACTCTACGCAACGAACGCTCACATTACATACCTAAAAGAACAACTACAAAACCTACCTAAGCAGACACCACTATCAGAAACCACCTCTCATAACCCCATCTGGCTCTTCCAGCAAGAGAAACTCTTCAATCTTGAATCGCAACGCGTTGCTGATGCCAAAAAAGTCGGCACAACTTCATCAGATTTGGAGGGACTTGATGCGCAAATCGCTGAAATTCAGAAGAAAAATGAGGAGACCTCGCCGCTAACGACGACGGTTACCTCCGGTGCTTCTGCCCATTACACTTACATACAGAATCAGTTGATAACGTTTGTTCCAGATCTCTCGCGGTATGAAAATGCTGCGGAACGCCTCAAGCAGGAACAGGATACACTCGAAACTGAATTGGCGAAATTAATAGAACAGATCCCCGAAAATCAGATTATTCTTACACAAAAAGGTGCCAAGATTCAGAAAACCAACGCCATGGCTGAAGAAATTGCCAAACGCTCCCTTGAGGCTGAAATATTATACGCTGAATCTAAGATGCCAACCTCTCGGAACCAAATAGGTGGCATTGAAATCGTTGATCGCGCTACACCGAGAAAAATTCCTGTTAGTCCGCAACTTCGGTTTATCCTTGTTATCGCGGGAATCACTGGCTTAATTTTAGGTGTCACAGTTGTCCTATTTATTCAATATTTTGATAGGACTGTTGCGAATTTAAAAACGTGAACATCTTGTTTAGAAATATTTATTCACAAATATTACAGCCTCGAATTCAGGTTCGAGGTTTCATTATTTTGATAACTTTGTAAAAAAAATGTCAATTTTTCTTAAATTGTAGTATAATTATAGTAGGTCCAATGTGCAATCGGGGATTTATACATCCGTTGGCATTGTGGATACTTACATCAATCTTTGGGCTTGCTGGTATTTTCGAGGCGTGCCCGAGAGTGCCCGATCCCGATTTCGTTATCGGTTGCCGTCTTCAGGGAGGCGGTAAGCAAGCGGGTATTAAGTCTACATTAGTGGCGCTGTGTAGCGTCCATTGGTGTCATTTCGCCGAAAGTGTTTAAGCGTGCAATTCCGAAATTGCAACCGCTCTCTAAAACGGGCGAAATATCGAAAATAATAGTGAAAATGAATAGTACTGACATTAAAGTTGAAAATATATTACATTTGTGGTATGCTTATCTGAAATTCCACCCCAATGCGTGCGCTTTTTCTGTTAAAAATAAAAGTTGACAGAAATTTGAATCAGTGCTATTTTAAAGGCTAAGAACAGTTTTGCAGGCATTTTATTACGTGTTTATTGAAAAATCCGCAAAACAAACCCTTAATTTGTTGGAAGGAAACTCGCTTTTTACACGCCTCGCGCGGTATTCGCGATTTACGGATATTCTATCCAGCAGTGACGAACGGTCAAGAAATTGAATAGGTTTTATTTTAAACCGACGCAATTTTGACACTTTTCGTTTAAACGCAAAGCAGTTTTCGTCCATTCCCAAGGTTTTTTGTCGGAAACCGGGGTATAGAGAACGAATGATGAAATACTCATATCGCAGCTCCGTTACCCAAACATCCGATTCATTATCTCCAAGGAGGAAAAACAAAGTAATGAACAGGCTAAAACAATCATTTGATGTTTTACTTGTAGCGACCTGTATTCTGAGTGCTTTCGTGCTCTATGGTTGTGGCGCACAGAGCCTTGGTCCACAAGAACCCCTATTACCAACGATTGAGGGGAGTTCTAAATTCTCAGCTCGCTTCCAATTAGAGGAAGAACCGCAATTCTTCTATGATCTGTTTGGAAAAGAGCTGCTTGAAGGTAACGAGGTCTATAACTATCGTGAGCAGAAAGAGTTTGACCAGAACGGTGAATTGTTCGTCGGTTGGACCGGTCAGTTGGATAGTGAAAGATTCTCGGCACAGTTGGATAGAACGGTTTTAACTGAAGATAGTTACCGTGGCAGATACACAGAGTTTGCTATCGGTGATAGCATGCGTTTTAAGCCGTCTACGCTATTCCCAAACCGCTACATCCTCTACAAAACAGAATTTGATGGGCTTCGATGGGATATCTCTTTCGCACAGGAACGGCACCTTTTCACACTCATCAATTCTCGTATCTCAAACCCTGTCCAATTGACTGACGCAGCGGCAAACCTTGCACCGACGCTCGGTCGTCGGAATGGTCTAAACGAAGATGCTGGAGTGCGGCACATTGAAAACGCACGCCTTGTAGGGTTCCGGGCGCAAGGGCTTTTGGGCGACATTTTCCGCGTCGGGTTTACTTATGTCAATCTTCACAAAGAACACCCGGAACGTGTTGAAAACCCGCTTATGGGTACTGTAGCCAATACACCGCCAGAATCAATTTCCGTTATCTTCCGAGATGACTCACCCGAAGACAATCACGTTATTGTCACCCGATTCTCCGGCTTTGATCCAGATTTACATAGCGAGAATATTCAGGGGGGTGTCGGTGCAGCGTTCAAAGAAATGAAGGTCACTGTTGTCACCCAAGCATTGGAAGAATTAACGCCTGAAGAAATTGAAGAAGGTGCTGAACCTACGGCGTTACCTGCAGAAACTATCTCAGAAACACTTGACATCAGTAATGTCATCCCGATGCCTGTCGGCGGACTTCCTTCTGATATTCGCGATTCTGTTGACGGAGAGTGGAAGATCGTTGATGGCTTCAATAAAATGAAAGCCGTCCTCGTTTTTGTGGATCCAGACGGGGCACCTTCGCCCGAAGTCGCAACACTTCTCGGAGAAGGGGCATTTCAAATTGACGCAGATCCACGCACCGTTCAATCTGTCACCTTTGAAATGATCGTAGCAGGTGATTACAATATCGCCATTATCGGATCCAGTGCTGCCAACAAAGCCGAATCAGATCCTGAAATCCAAGAATGGATTAAAACTGAAGACGGCCACATCCAAATGCCCTACCGTGATGTTATTGAAGCACCCGGTAACTACGGGCAGTCCTCAGATTACACCAGTAACCGGGCAACACTTCAAGACAACCCGAGTCAGTGGAGCGGTGAGGGTCGACCGCGTAAAGTCCGTTATCAATATGGGGCAGCACGTGCAGCTCTTCTCTATGGGCTTGACTTAGAAGGTACGATCGGTAATGTTTTTGTCCGAGCACATTACTCCATTAACGGTAAATATAAGCAGTATCCTACCATCCCGAAAGATCAGATCGGATTTAGCCGGCTCAAAACAACTATCCAAGGCGAAGATGGCGAAGAAGAAACCGGTATCTCGGTTGATCCAGCAACCGGCTTGCCATTAGACGCAAATCGGATACCTACCTACTCTGAGACCGAGGGTGAAAGATTTGAAGCCCGGTTAGGTGGCGACGGAACCGATGAAAGCGGCGACGGAGAAATGGGAAGAGAAACCGCATGGTTCCTCCAACTCAAATCTCGCTTCGGAAAGTTGTATCTCGAAGGGGTCTACTATCATATCGATCCTGGTTACACGACAACTTATCTCAATTTCGGTTCTAACTCTGACAGAGATCAACCCTACTCACTGCCACGGACACCTGAATCACAGTCTGAACAAGATCCGTGGGACGAAACTAATTACGCTCTCA
>JAPPDN010000242.1 GCA_028824575.1 Candidatus Poribacteria bacterium
CTCACCGATCCAGCGTCTCGCTTTCGGTGGCATGATCGGCAATCCTCTCTCCATCCGCTCAAAAAGTGCCGATTGGCTCAATTGAAACTCTGCGGTCAATGCGTCCAAAACCCCCAAAACCGATGCTGCAGTGAGCAGCTCTGTGCAGAGTGCTGTCAATCCTTTCGTTAGGGAGGCGTAGCACATCTTAATCGCAGAGGCGTGTCCTATTTCGTCGCTAAGTGTGCGGACCTCTAATCCGTAATTGTTGAGTTCGGAGAATGTGTCGAGGTTCGGTCCCGATGCGTAGAAGCGTGTTGCTCCCGGTGTGCGAGGGGGCGGGCCGATAATGGACGCATCAACAAAAGTTCCACCTACGGCGGTGATCACATTTCCCAATTTGCGAACCGTCTGGGGTGCGATGGCGTTGCAGTCGGTGTATGTCAGCGTTGTGTCCGTCTCCTGCAATGCTTCCGCCACGACTTCTGCAGCAGACATTGCTTGTGCAGGCACCATGATTGAGAGGATAAGGTCAGCTTCAGTAACAAGTTGCGGATACGTCGGCACATCCACAATGCCTGCTTTCTCAGCGAGTTCACGGGTGCGCTGACTTCTTCCGTGCAGACAGGTTATGACGCGCAAACCGTTTTCACGAAGGACGTTCCCGACAGTGTGCCCCATATCACCGGGGCTTAAAATTCCGATTGTGTTGGACATAATAGGGTCCGGCTCCTTTTTTTTTTCGGTTACTATATGAGAGAAAGGTTCAATTTTCAAGGGCGAATTGATGTTGACATTCTCA
Organism: Candidatus Poribacteria bacterium; assembly: GCA_028824575.1. GTDB lineage: Bacteria > Poribacteria > WGA-4E > WGA-4E > WGA-3G > WGA-3G. The sequence goes on from JAPPDN010000242.1 coordinate 782, forward strand.
ACGGTTTGAGGTATTCTATATTTTTGGCACAAGATTACGACAATATGGGCAAAAATCTATGGACAGAGCACGCTGACGACCTTTCGCGATTCGTCCTGGGCCAAGACGATGTTGAAGTTCTTGAGGACCTTGAAGCTGAACAACAGACTGTCATCGCGCGGCGCACTGATATTACGAAGCGCGTCCGAATCAACGGAGACGAAGCGATCTTGCATGTCGAATTACAACTTCGTGAGAGTACAGATAAACCGATGTGGGCACGAAACGCGCAATATCAGGGATACCTCGTCGGCAAATATGAGATGCCTGTCTATTCTAACGTCATCTATTTTCATCCAAGAGCTGGAAGGAATGATCCGGGGGGTTACGCCTACAAGCGGAACGGCTACGAACATACCAATCGCTATAAGGTGATACGGCTCATTGAGATAGAGGGTCAAGAAATTTTGGAGCGGCAGGCCCCGGGTCTTCTTCCCTTTACACCGCTTATGAGCCCCCCTACGGGGATGGATCTCGAACGCTGGGTGCAAACATGCGTTGACGCGACGCGCACCTCTGCGGTTGATCAGAAGACACAAGCAGACTTGCTCTGTGCAATCGCCTTGTTCGGTGCTATCGTACATGATGCACAATTTTTCAAAGAACGCATACCGGAGGAACTCATGAGAGAATCCAAGTATTACCAACTCCTACGCGAAGAAGTTGCCAGAGAGAATACGATCGAAAACACTTTGGCTTTGCTGACGGATCAATTCCAAGCAGAGGCTGTAAACGATTTAACACCTGCGCTGCAGCGTGTAAACGATTTGCAAAAACTTAGGCAGTTGCTGCTGGCAGCGGCGAAGGTGCCAAACATTGAGGCGTTCGCGCAAATGCTAAATGAATAGGGATCCCGAGTCGGAAGAGAAAAATCGGCAAGTATAACTTAAATAACACGATTTGAAGGAAAATAAAGTTTTAGGATAACCGACGCGAGGATTTCCCTAACGCTGTGGTTGCTTGTAGCACAATCTGTTAGATTGTATCCGATGATGTACAAACTGACAGTTTGTGCTACAAACTCCTACTCACGTTTGGATAACAACTTGGATTATAGTGAAATGCCGACAGTGTTGAATGCTTTGAAGACTAATATTGCGCCGAGCAGGATGACGACAGCGGCACTGATCATCGGTAGACGTTGTAACCAGATACCTTCGCCTGTGAAACGTTCAATTATAGGTTTTGCCATCACCATCAGAATACCGATAGCGACCAAGACGGCGGCAAGCCCTAACGAGAAAGCACACAGGATAATCAGCCCCCACACAAGTTTGTTAAGACTAATCGCGAATAGAAGCCCGATGAGTGCATCGACACACGGCACAATACCACCGGAGATACCGAGCGATAACAATCCCCAAAAACCCGTCCGTTCTGAAGGCACAGCATGGCTATGCGTCCGCCCACCATGGCTGTGTGTAAGTCCCTGATCCTGTGAATGCCCATGGTCATCGTCGTGTGAATGCTCGTGTGCAGGGTCGTGTCCATGATCGTGGTCATCTGTATGCGGATGGTCGTGGTTATGGTCATCATCGTGCGAGTGTTAATGTGAGTGGTAGTGTTCATGATCGTGATCGTCTGCGTGCGGATGGTCGTGATCGTGGTCATGTGAGTGGTCGTCATCATGCCCATGTTCATCATCGTGTCCATGATTGTGATCGTGATCATGTGAATGCTCGTGCGGGTGCGGGTGCTGATGTCCATGTGCCTGGCTGTGTACACTACCACTGTAATACTGCTTCATGTTTCTGGTAAGCAGCCACGCCCCAATACCAACAATCAAGACACCGGAAAACAGGCTCAACCACGGGACAATATTCTCCGGTGCAAACCCCTGCGCTACCAGCATAACGATGCCAAGTACTATGACGCTGAAGGTGTGCGTAATGGTAACGACAACCCCAAGGAAAACTGCGTCAATGACCCTGCCTTTAGAACCGACGAGGTAAGCAGCAACTATTGCTTTTCCGTGACCGGGTGTTAAGGCATGCAAACCACCCAGCACAAATGAGACCACGAGGGCAACAATCGCCAATTGCAGCGTAAGCGGTTGGTTTACCAACTCTTTGATTCGGTCGCCTGAATGCTCATGGCCTTCATCGGCAAATCCTAAAGCACACGCGACAATCCCAATAAAAATAATAAGAAAAATATAGAGGTAATGGTTCTTCAAAACAGTTTAAATCCTCGCGAATTTTTGGAAACGTCTGTCGGCGATGACTTCGCTAACATAGATGTCGCCTTTTGAATCGATCCAGATGCCGTGTGGCGAATCGCTGAATTGTCCGGGTGCATCGCCCTTCTCGCCCCACCGCCCAATAACTTCTCCGTCAAGCGTCATGATGCTAATGCGTTGCCCGCCTTCGGCAATGTGAATGACATTATCGCTATCAATGAAGAGGTCGTTTGGAGAACGGAGGTCTGTCCACTCGGTCAGGTATTCTCCATTGTTATTAAAAATCTGACAGCGTAGGTTCCCACGATCAAGAATATAGACGCGGTCGTTATGGTCTACAGTAACATCGTGTGGCAGGTTAAATTCACTGGGGCCTGTGCCGGGTGCGCCCCACGAAACGATCACTTCGCCATCGGCAGTCATCCGGTGTACCCGCGATTGTCCGTATCCATCGGAGACGTACATCTCCCCAGAGGTAGAAAGGACAGCGCGCGTCGGTTCATTAAAGGGACCTCCCGGCGCACCGGGTTGATTGACAGTACCGAATGTCTGCAATAATTCGCCATCAAGCGAGAATTTTCGGACTGTGTGATCAACAGTATCTGTGGTATAAATTTCATCATCGGGACCGATCCAGATGCCGTGCGGTTTCTGGAAGATATCCTTGCCCCATTCAGTAACGAATGTGCCATCCGCCTCGAAAACGAGCATCGCGGGTTGTGGACTCCGGTTGTAGACGTAAACTCGGTCATTTGAATCACACGCCACACCGGAAACGAGACCGAGTTGGGGAATCATGCCCCATCCTTCTACGACTTCATATTGATAATCGCCTGTTCCAAAAGTTGCCATGTTGATGCCTCCTGTTAAGTGCTGATGTTTACGTGCTTGGCGACAATAGATTTCAGAATTTGGAGGATGCGTTCAGTTTCCCAGACCCCGTTATAAGTTTTGGAGAGTTCAACAGTAAACGTCGGTTTTTCGGTCTCAATATCTCCAACAATTCCGTGAACGAATGTCCAACTATCAGCGACAGTATAACATCCAAAGATCTCCTGATCAGTCTTAGCATCGCTTTTCCAATTGAGCCATGCGGCGGCGAGCATTTCGCCGTAGAGCTGAAATTGCGGGTTTGGTGCATTAATACCCTGTTTAGTTTCATGAACGACCAGGGACGGTTGGTGCATTCGTCCTGCGATACAGGGAGCGAGTGCGCCATCGGCTTCGCCTTCCAGTTCAAAAGTCGGGTAACTTGCTCTGAGCGGGACTCCTGACCACGCTTGAATATGCCCTTGTTCCGCGAGCACCAACAACGGATAAATAGCACGTGCCCAGAGCGTGGCTTCGTTCATCAGTATAAGTTGACGTTTTCCTAACAAGGATTTGAAGTAATTCAGGAGTCTGATTTCTTCGGGATTCAGCGTTAACGTCATTTCATCCCATTTGTCAGATACATCTGGTTGCTCGTACAGGGTCACAAGTGCCTTGGGTGTATCTTCAGTGAGTTGTGATAATGGATACGTTTGCATTGCTGAAAACCTCCTTCGAGTCTGCTCAGGTACTTTTGAATGAAGTTCGCTCCAAAAAGATTTTAAATTCGATAATATCTAATTTTGGAATATTTTGCAACCGTTTTAAAAGATCCCGTTTATGAACAAGGCAGCACGTATGAAGTCTGCCTCTTGAAACCCGGTTGCATAGAGGACATTCGTCTCGTCAATATAGGTGTATCTGTTTTTGCCGAAAAAGTGTGTGATTTCAAAATTCAAGCGGAATGTCCGACTTAAATCGTAATGGACCCCTGCGCCCCAGTCGGAGAGATTCGCGTTGAAGTCAAAGAAGCGATAGTTGGCTGGATTCAGCGCATCGTTGACGAAATCAAGGCGTATGAGGCTGAAATACGCAAATGCGCGTGCTTCCCGATAATTGTAGAGGCTATGGTCGCGTATCCATGTGAAATCGATCTGGATGCGATCGTCCCAAGAGTTTTCAGTCGCCCTATCATCTTGATTGAAACTGCCGCGAAAGTCTACAAAATCCCTTGCGCGATAATAACTTGTATCGGTCATTCGGACGTAAGTAAGCCGATTGGAAAGCGCGAGACGAAACGACTCGTTCAGATCATAAGAGAGGATTAGATTTGCATGCGCCGTATCCTGAATAATCTGCTCATCAAAATCGGATTTGGTATAGAGATCGGCATCCAAATCATCCTGATTATCGATTTCAATGTCGTGCAGATCGCGTGTATAACGGAGTTTGAGTTCCGTCTGGAACATCGAAGAAAACAAGGAGGTGATCGGCGCATATTTCCTAAACAATAACTCCGCTGGATTGAGATAGTAAAGATTTCCGCTTCCATCAATCCCCTTGAGTTGCAATGCGACATCGGTTTCAACTTCCCGTCGAAACGGGATCAGCAGCTTCTGAGTATATTCACCATCTGTGGTAAACCGTTGGATACGCCGCAGCCGGTAACGAAACAGCCGTGTATCACCGCTGTAACGTCGCGTCGGATCGTCAAGCCGATTTGGAAGCGTGGAGGCGAAATCTTTTAAGTACTTCGCCGTATCCGCGACAAGGAGTGTGCCATCTGTCAATGCTGCTATCCGAAAGGGAGCGATAAATTGTCCAGCCGCATCGCCGTATTCACCGAAGGCACGTAAGAACTTCCCTTCGGCACTATACTTCAGGACCCGATGTCCTTTTTCATCAACAACGTAGAGATTGCCCGCTGCGTCTACTGTCATATCCACGGGATGTACGAGGCGGCCTGTCCCCGGTTGCGCGAGCGGATACTGAGCAACAGGTTCACCTTCTGAACTGAGTTTGTAAACCGTTCCACCATCGCAAACATAGAGGTTTCCATTTGCATCTACCGTTAGAAGAAACGCCCGTTTTGTATCTCCTTGTGGAATAATGAGTGCATAATTACCGTCAGCATCCAAACCCGGTGAAGCGGCTTCAAGGGGTGCTATCCGCTGACTGAAGTCTTGTATCGGATAACTTGCGATAAACACACCCTGCGTATCAAATTTATGGACACACGGACCGTAGTTATAGATTTTGGGTCCCAAGGTCGTTTGTAAGCTGGAGTCCGAAATCTGAACGAACATCCAATCCATTACATAGATGCTACTATCCGCGCCAACGGCGATAGCCGTCGGATTGATGAACCGAAATTCGCTCTCTGTCTCCATCTGGATGTGAAATAGAAAGCTCCCTATTTCATTGAACTTCTGGATTCGGAAGTTATCTGTATCAACGACATAAATGGCACCGTCAGGTCCAAACGCCATGAACAAAGTCTCTGCGAATTGTGCCTCACCTTCACCTTTTCCACCAAACTCAACAACAAATTCAAATTCTTGTGCGGCGTTTATGTGTATCGGAAGCAGCAACAATAGACTAAGCATTAATTTTTTTATTTTAAACATGTGCTATTTTTATTTCTATGGGTCCTTGATCTTTTATTTTTTTGAATGCAGCGTCTATTCCACAGTCAAATATTTAGCGTTTAGACACATTTATGTATTTTTTGGGATGTTATCTAAGACTCCGTTAATAAATTTTGGGGAATCTGGGGTACTGTAAACTTTCGCGATTTCAACCGCCTCATTAATTGAAGTCGCTGGATCAATATCACTAAGGTAAAGAATCTCATAAGCCGCGCATCGCAGGATAGAGAGGTCTACGACAGGCATCCGATGGAGTTTCCAATTTTTAGAGGTGTTTTGAAGCAATTCATCAATTACATCAAGATGTGAAGTGGTGCCCTCAACGAGTTCCACCACGAACGGACGGAGTTTGGCAGATGTATCGTGGCTCTGCCAAAACTGTTCCATGACAACCGGTACCGGCGCGTTGGTGAGTTGAATCTGATATAGCATTTGCATCGCGACGATGCGAGATTGCCGACGAAGAGACATTAGAGTTCTTGGTTCTCCGATTTCCAGTAATACGTGAATTTTATTCGGTTAGATACACTATTCTGTATTATACACGGTTTTAGGCGACATGTCAAACAAAATACCAGAAGAGGCAGTCAGCAGCTCGTGAACGGAAACCCGGCGGAGCGTGCCTACTACTTTACGAATTCTGCTGTAAATATACAAAAAAGCGGATACAATGTCTGAAATACTTGACAATTCTATAAAAAAACTTTAGAATTCCGTATATTAGCCTTCAGCGAAAGGAAAAATTTGTGAATTCACACAAAAGAGATTACGGTACTGTTGCAGGGCCCCACCCTCGCACCGCGCAAGCCGGGTTCGAGATGCTCCTTGCTGGTGGAAACGCTGTTGATGCTGCTGTCGCCGCGGCATTTGCGGAAGGGGTCGTGGAAC
>JAPPDN010000955.1 GCA_028824575.1 Candidatus Poribacteria bacterium
GCGGATTCCTTCCCGATTTTAAATCTGATTGCCCACCACTTATCGTCGTGGCTGAGCGCGGTTGTTCCCATAGCGGCAGCGACCATGCCTTTTTCTTTCATTGCTGTGGCGGTGAAGTTAACGAGCTCTCGTTCCTCCAGCGTCTCCAAGTCGAGTCGCCATCCATTTGTACCAGCGGTGAAAAAGACTGCCTTTCCATTATGTGATGGATGCACAGACCATTCTGATTCTGCGAGGTCAGATCTGTCTGTCAATTGGCGAAGTTCACCAGTAGCACGTTCTTCTGCGAATATTTGCGGGGCACCGGTTCGGTTAGAGACAAAAATCAGCCGCTGCATCGCGTCATCATACGCCGGTATGATAAAGAACGGGTGATGATGATGCGCGGACGCGGTCGTGACCTGCCTGATACGTGTCCCTGTGCATCGGTCATAAAAGGTTCGAGATTCCGAAGGGCGGACTGTACCTTTCGCCATGCGTATATCCTATAAAGTCGGCGGACATAAATGCCCGCCGAAACAGTGTTTAAACTTCCTATTCTTCAAAGGCAGCATCAAAAGCTACAGCGGAGGGTTCAAAGTCGTAGCCCTTGACGGCGGCACAAGATTCACTGGCACCGTGTTCTCGATCCATACCGCTGTCTTCCCATTCAATGGAAAGTGGACCGTCATATCCCATGTTGTTCAGTGCCCGGATGATTTCTTCAAAGTTAATATTACCGCGACCGATGGATCGGAAATCCCAGTTTCTTCGCGCATCACCGAAGTTCAGGTGTCCACCGAATACACCCGCTAACCGCGGTGTATCTGCCCACCAGACATCCTTCATGTGGACGTGGTAGATCCGGTCACTCAACCGTTCAAGAAACGCGACGTAGTCAACGCCTTGATAACCGAGATGGCTTGGATCGTAGTTGAATCCGAACGCTTCTCTGCCATTAACTGCTTCAATTGCGCGCTCGGCAGTGACGATGTCGAAAGCAATTTCAGTAGGATGGACTTCGAGTCCGAACTTAACGCCAACTTCGTCAAAGACATCGAAAATTGGGTTCCAGCGATTGGCGAAATCTTCAAAACCGGCATCAATCTGCTCTGGAGCGGTCGGCGGAAAAGAGTAGAGGAGATGCCATATCGAACTGCCAGTGAAACCGTTGACGGTGCTTACGCCGAGTTTCGCGGCGGCGCGTGCGGTGTTTTTCATCTCTTCAGCGGCGCGTTCTTGAACGCCTGACGGATCGCCATCGCCCCAGATGTCTTCAGACAAAATCCCTTGGTGACGGCTGTCAATATTATCACAAACTGCCTGTCCGACGAGATGGTTGCTAATTGACCAAACTTTTAGTCCGTATTTCGCGAGTAGGTCGTGTCTGCCTTGACAATAGCTATCGTCTGCGAGTGCTTTATCGACTTCAAAATGGTCGCCCCAACAGGCGAGTTCCAAGCCATCGTAGCCCCATCCACTCGCTTTTTCTGCTAATTCTTCGAGTGTTAAATCTGCCCATTGGCCTGTAAAGAGTGTTACAGGTCTTGCCATAGTGTTGCTCCTTCATGATTGCCCCGTCTTAGGGGAATGCTTTGCTCGGTGCTGCGCTGGTGATCCAGAAATATGGAGAGCAGCGTTTTCATTGTTAAGCTGCCGGACTTGGCAAAGCAAAAATTGAAATTAGGTTCGTGCTTTCAAACGTTCGAGTTCTTCTTGGAGTTCCGCGAGTTCAGTTTCGGCTCTCTGGCGTGCAGTGGCTTCTTCGTCAGCACGTGATTCAGCCATGTCAGCACGTGATTCAGCCATGTCAGCACGTGATTCAGCCATGTCAGCGCGTATCGTTTGTAGTTCAGCACGCGTGGCTTCTCGATCAGCGCGTGTTTCAGCAATTTCAGCGCGTGCGATGGCTGACTCTGCGGGTGTCTGCAACCAGGTACCTGCAACCGGATCATAAATACCTAAACCGACCTCACCCACATAGAAATCTAAACCGAGGGCAGTGGAGTGCAGACCACCATCTGAGCCTGCCGAAATTGGGACATACGAACCATCAACCAAGGTAAAACCCATTATAGGCGATGACAGATACAGCCCCTCGGCATCATATAAGAAATAGTCTTGGATTCCGAGTGAAGCGTAGAGTTGCATCTTGCTTCCCAAGTCGTTGCGATAGGTGCCTTTGCTGGAAAACTCCATGGCGAAATCAGGCACCTTTCCCTCTTCCCAGACGAGATACGTCCGTCGGTTTTTCTTACCCATTCCGAAAGTGACCAGCACGTCTGGTGCAACCGATTTACGTGGATCTCCCTCTACATAATACATAAGTATATCGCCAGAGACGTAGACTTCCGGTCTCTCTGCAAAGTGGGTGTCAAGGACTCCCAAAGTTCGCGTAAGAATACGCCTGTGAAGGTCACTAACTGCCATAGGTTGTCCATCCGAGTCAGGGTAGAGTTCCGCCGTTTCCGTAGGTGCATAAGGGATGTGGTGTTGGTCTCGGTAGGTTCCCATTAGTTCCCTCCTTTTCCGTTTTAATAGCTTCTCCGCATAAAACAGAATTTGACTACGTAGGTGGTGTATAACTTGCATCAATCCATGCGCGTTGTTTCCCACTGTCTACAGCCGCGTTAATGAAATGCACGCCGCGTGCACCGTCTTGGACGGTCGGGAAATCCGTATCGAATTCAGCAGGGGTTTCGCCTGCGATTTTTGCGGCGATTGTACGTGCAGCGTTGACATAGATATTTGCGAATGCCTCAATAAAAGCCTCTGGATGCCCGAAAGGTATCCGTGAGTTGTGCTGGACAACCTCTGCCAAATAGTCGTTCCCGCGTTTGTAAACTTGCTCGGGACCGTCTGGGAAACGGACGGAGAGATAATTCGGGTTCTCTTGGTGCCATTCCAGTGAGGCATCGGTGCCGTAAACGCGGATGCGTAAATTGTTCTCTTCACCTACTGAAATCTGTGATGCGTACAGGACACCGCGGACACCATTTTGATAATGGACTAATAAATTCCCGTCATCTTCTAAGAGCCGCCCCTCTACAAAAGTCGTCATGTCCGCACAGATTTCTTCGATTTCCAGTCCCGTGATATAGTGTGCTAAGTTCTCGGCGTGTGAACCGATGTCCCCGATACACGAGGAGGCACCCGCTTGTTTGGGATCCGTGCGCCAGACGGCTTGTTTCGCGCCTTCGTCTTCCAGAAATGTGGCGAGCCAGCCTTGTGGGTATTCTACAACGATTTTCCGAAGCGTTCCGAGTTTCCCCGCTTTCACGAGTTCGCGTGCCTGCTTGACCATCGGGTAACCCGTGTAGTTGTGTGTCAGTGCGAAGACAACATCGTGCTGTTTGACGAGGCTACAGAGGGTCTCGGCATCGGCGACCGTTGTCGTCATCGGTTTATCGCAGACGACGTGGAACCCGGCTTCAATGAAGGTTTTGGCGACATCAAAATGGACGTGATTCGGTGTCACGATTGAGACGAAATCAATGCGTTCACCTTCGGGCAGTTGACTCTCCTTTTCCGCCATTTCTTGGTAAGAGCCATAGACTCGGTTTGCGTCGAGAAAGAGTTCACTCCCTTGTTGACGTGACTTTTCGGGTGATGATGAGAACGCGCCAGCGACGAGATCAATTTCTCCGTCGAGTGCCGCAGCTTTACGATGGACGGCACCGATGAACGCATCCGGTCCGCCACCTACCATGCCATAACGTATTTTCCTATCCAGTGGCATCTTGCGTGTTTTCTCCTTTTGAAAATAAGATGTTTTAGTTCCACTTTATATTATTCCACATTTGATGATTTTTTTCAAGCGTTTGTTTTCGTTTCCAGAACCGTCTCAAACACCACATTAGTGTTTTTGGAAGCCTATGTCCAACATTATTGCGTAAGTCCTATGGAAATAATTTGTTTTTCTTTTAAAAATATCGTATAATTTAAGGTCAGGTATAGACTTTATTATTTTTTAACTGAAATAATATTGAAAATTGACCTGCCCTAACCGCTTAGAACTTACACAGTCTGTATTTTTAGAGTAGGCGATTTCAGTCGTTGCCATAAATACTCAGAGAACAATCCACACTTGACCTGAGTCGTGCGTCGTGAAGACGGCACTGGAGGAATTTTCACCTTCTGATTACCTTCGTCTTGTTTATGGTAAAGGCGATCATCAATTAACCAGTATCGGTCTAACACTGAATTGACGTACACACACGTGACAATGCCTATACCTTTTATCGTTTTCCCTGCGTTGCCACTATATTGTGGTCTCGCCAATGCGATCTCTTTGGTATACCGTTTGTCTAAGAGGGTGTCATCACAGATCAGACGGTTTCCGTCTGGAGTCCGCTCCAGGTGCAATTTGACATGTTCCGATGCGTAAGTCCTAAGTAAATTATTTCTCATGCAGAGCGTTTCTATATGAAAGGAAGATAAATTATGAGACCCAATCTGTTTTACTCACGAGAGATTTCTCAGGCATTACTTAGAGGTTCTTCATTTTCAACCGTCCGTGCTTGTGTTGCTACGCTCGTTTTTGTGCTTCTGGCAATCAATTGCGGGACCCCGCCTCAAGGGCAGTACCCTGTCCCTGAAACGGCGGTCAAGGCTGCCGAGAAGAACCAAACACAGCAATCAACACAGAACCAAGCCAGCAGCTTACCCGGCAGTGCTACCGTCCGTTTGGCAGAGCAACCTTACCTTAGAAATGCTTTCAGCGAACCGGCCCCGGCAAGTAGAACTGGGCTTGATGATTTTTTTGCGATGACGCGAGGAAAGGTGCAGCATGCTGCTATTGTCTCCGGGGCATCTTTTGATGTGCTGAAGGCATTTATTGCCGAAGGGTGGGCTCCGATTGTAATGATACAATTTCAAGGACGCACCCCGGAAATCTTGCCAGTGTCCGACTATAACGACCAACTGAGCGAGGTATCTCTTCAAAATCCCACTAATCTCAACAAGCGTCGGCTGACCTACAAGGCGTTTGAAGCAGCTTGGGGCAAGGATCCTCGGAAAAAAGTCGTTCTAATCACGCCCCAGCGACTCACCGAAACCGACCTTGAGAGCGTACTCGGCAACTATTTGCCAGCGGAAGCGTTCCAAGAGGTTAGTATCAGAAGCCGTTAGCATAATGCTGTCAAATCTCATACTTTCGCCTGCAGGATGCAGCCCGGAAACGATTGTATCTATTCCGTGAAACTGACACAGAAGATAATTTATAAAGGTCATGTAAACAAAATCCTGTAAGTTATCGTTGAACGGACAAAAGCAATTACATGAAGATTGCAGTACCATTATTTTTACACGTAATTGAAACGCATATCAAACCGATGTAAAATTTCAAACTTCGTCCACAAATACGAAGGATGTGCGTAAGTTATAAAAAAGGAAGCATACCATGAATAGCCATTTGAGAATCCTCACAGCAATCGCTTTTACGCTGATATTGATAGCCGGTATTACCGGATGTTCAAATGATCAAGAAACTCCCGCTACAGAAAATCCAGTCGCTGCTGGCGCAAGTGACGAAGAGTCGTCAGTCCGATACGGTCTTACCGATGCATACGACAATGTTCGAAACGGCGCCCGTCTGGTTATATCCTATAATGCCGGGACAGATGCCTTTATAGGCACTGTTACAAATACGACTAATGCCATTTTAACGCAAGTTCGCGTCGAAGTTCATTTATATGACGGTACGGTCACCGTTGATGAACTCGGGCCAACACCGAATGTTGACCTTGCGCCCGGTGAATCGCACGATGTTACACTTCCGGTCGGGGGCCTATCCTTTACCGAGTGGGTAGCACACCCCGAAGTCGGCCCCAGCAGTAGTGGTGGCGAAGGCGGCGGTGAACACGCTGGTGAAGACGGTGAACACGACGCAGGTGGCGAAGGCGGCGGAGGCGGTTAAGCCAACCGCTTCAGCGGACGCTGTTAGCAGATGCCTCCAAGCGAGCAATAAATATACCAAATTGCTCGCTTGGCTATAGAGTAAACGATAATAAGTTACATTTTATCTTTCATCGATTCATACCAATTCATACAATCCATGCTTTTAGAAAGGAACCTACTCATGAAACGCAATTTTGGAACCCTCACGCTACTGGTCGCCATACTGATGGCGGCGACGCTTATCGGTTGTGAACGAACGACGCAGCAGACAATACCTATGACGCCAGTAGCAGATGACGAAGAGTCGGCAGTCCGACTCGCTATTACCGATACTTATGACAATGTCCGAAACGGTGCGCATCTGATTATATCCTATGATGCAGTGACCGATGCCTTTACAGGCACTGTTACAAATACGACGGGTGCGGTTTTAACGCAAGTTCGCGTTGAAGTTCATTTATATGACGGTACGGTCACCGTTGATGAACTCGGGCCAACACCGGATGTTGACCTTATGCCCAGTGAATCGCACGCCATCACACTACCGGTCATGGGCCAATCCTTTACCGAGTGGGTAGCACACCCTGAAGTCGGTCCCAGAAGTGCTGGCGGCGGCGAAGGTGGTGCCGAAAGCGGTGCTGAAGGTGGTGCTGAAGGCGGCGGTGAAGGCGGCGGTGAAGGCGGCGGCGAGCATGGCGGCCAAGGCGGTGAAGGTGCTGAAGGCGGCGGTAATTAAGCCAACCACCTCAGTGCTGATACAACTTCAGAGGAGACTCTGTCAAGGGAGCAATACACCTATTGCTCCCTTTTTCGTAGACGCATCTACCAACCCCTAATGTGCTGTTAAAAAAATAACGTTCGCAATTCCTATTTTTACACAAAGAGGTACATTCATGAATCCGATTTATGGCATTCTTGCAGCAAGTACTATCATATTGATGGTTAGTATAAGTGGGTGTTCAAAAAAGAAAGAACTGTCCACTGACAGTGGCGGTGAAGAATCTAACGTTGAATTCGCATTGGACGAGCAATACGATAAGGTTCGTAACGGTGCCAGACTCATTTTAACGTACGATGCACAAAGTAATGCCTTCAAAGGCACGGTCGAAAATACCACAGACGAGACCTTGAAGCAGGTTAGAGTTGAAGTCCACTTATCAAATGGAAAAGAGTTGGGCCCAACAGTCCCAGGCGACCTTGCTCCCGGTGAAAAGAGAGAGATATTACTCACTGCGACAAGCACGAACTTCGACGGATGGACTGCACATCAGGAAGTCGGCGAGGGTGAACATAGCCATGGGGAAGAAAATGGTGAGCATGGCCGGGAAAGCGAGGGTGAACATGGTCATGGAGAAGAACGTGGTGAGCATGCCCAAGAAGGTAAAGGTGAACACAACTAAAGACTTCCACAAGGAATATTGAA
>JAPPDN010000950.1 GCA_028824575.1 Candidatus Poribacteria bacterium
CCCATATCCCCCCTTATCAGGGGGGATATGGGGGGTTGGGGGATTTAGGGGGTTTAAAGAATGGAAATTCCTACTTTTTGCGTCTAAATATCCGATATTTGCCCAATTTGCGTAAATCCTGTGTAATTAAAGTCCATAATTACCGGACGTTTTATTGGAATTATGTTGACTTATGTTTTTCTTCAACGTATTATACAAAATTACCTAAAAAAATGTTAAACTATTTTCTGGCACGCCGTAACATTTAATGACTGAAAACCGATAACTGAAAACTGATAACCATTCTATAAACAACCTGTAGGAGCATAGATATGAGATTTCTTAAAAAAGGCGACGACAAAAAACCTAAATCGCAATCAGGATCCGAAACGAAGGGGCATCCCGACCTGAAGGTGATCAGCGGTTCACAAATTTCTGGACGGCAACCCCAACAACAGCCACCACCACAACAGCAACAACCCCAACAACAAAATATCACACTCCCCAATATCAAGTATAAAATCGCAGTCGCCAGTGGAAAAGGCGGCGTTGGAAAATCTACCGTCGCGACCAATCTCGCGATCGCCTTAGCCAATGCAGGCGGCACGGTCGGGCTGATGGACGCTGACGCTTACGGTCCCAGTATCCCAACGATGATGGGCATTCAAGAACAACCAAAGGTGAGTCCCGAACGCAAGCTTGTCCCACTCGTTCGCCATAACATTAAACTCATGTCAATCGGGTTTATGGTGCCAGAGGAGCAGGCGATGATCTGGCGCGGACCGATGTTACACAGTTCTATACGCCAACTCCTTAGCGATGTAGAATGGGGTGAACTTGATTATCTCATCATTGACTTACCACCGGGTACCGGTGATGTGGCACTCTCTTTAACGCAGGCGATTCCGCTCACAGGTGCACTCATTGTCACAACGCCTCAAGATGTTGCACTTGCCGATGTCCGGCGTGGCGTTGCCATGTTTGAACGGCTCGGTGTTCCTATTCTTGGCATCATTGAAAATATGAGTTATTTCCTCTGTCCGCACTGCAACGAAAAGACAGAAATCTTTAGGAAAGACGGCGGTAAAAATACAAGCGAGCGATTCGGGGTCGCGTTCTTAGGCCAGATCCCGCTTGATGCTGAAGTCTGCACTGCGGGGGACATCGGCGTGCCAATTGTCGCCGGGCATCCAGAATCTCCGCAATCCGATGCGTTCGGCACAGTCGCTCAGGAATTAGCATCCGTATTAGAGGAAAGCGGCGACGACGATGAATTAACTATCCTCTAAGTTAGAAAAATAGAACACAGCTTGCGTAGCTTCTTTTGCTGACGAGATTTAAAACCAGGGTTCCCACCCGTTACTGGAGAGGGAGAGTTCCTACCGACGGCTGACAGCCGATGGCTGACTGCTAATAACCGACAACTGAAAACTGACAACCGACAACCATTCCAAGGAGGCAATCTCATGGCGAATACAGGTTGGGGAAATGTCTACAAAAAACTCGGCGCACGCCCTGTCATTAACGCGACCGGTAATCAGACTGTCCGAGGCGGATCCACGCCGTCTCCAGCAGTCCGAGACGCGATGCGCCAAGCAGATGAAAGTTACGTCGAAATGGAGGAATTGCTCGAAAAATCGGGACAATTTATAGCCGAGCGGTTAGGTGTTGAAGATGCCTACATCACAGCCGGATGCTATACCGCACTCGTCTTGGCATCAGCGACTGTCATGACGGGGAGCGATCCTGACAAGTGTGCACAACTGCCAAATACCACCGGACTGAAAGACGAAATCGTTTTTCAGAAGATGCAACACTACTCCTACGACCGCGCATTTACGATTCCGGGCAGTAAACTCATTAATGTAGGCGACGAAAACGGTTGCACCGCTGACGAACTCAACGATGCCATCGGTGAAAATACCGCCGCACTCGCATATCTCATCCAACCCAATCAAGGTAAAGCCGTTCCATTGGAAGAGGCACTTGAGATCGCGCACTCGCATAACCTTCCGTTGATTGCCGATGCCGCATCTCAAATCTATCCGCTTGACTACTTCAGACGCAATGCCCAATCTGCTGACCTTGTCTGTTTCGGTGGCAAGTATTTCAACGCACCGCATTCGACAGGGTTCGTCTGTGGCAGAAAGGAACTAATTGAGACTGTACGGAGGCACGGCTTTATCGGACCCCGTCCCGTCGGACGCGGGATGAAAGTTGATAGACAGGAGATTATCGGATTGGTAACCGCTATTGACATCTGGCTATCGACAGATCACAATAAACGGTTAAAGGAACAGGATGCAAGGTACGCTGCACTTACACAAGGGCTTGAGAATCTTGAGGGTGTGTCCTGCAAGGTGCGTTACCAAGAAAATAGTCATACCCTTTCCAATCTGCATGTTACCTGTAGTGGCAAAGATGCAGCGGAGATCGCACGTGGACTGGATGCTGGCACCCCCCGTATCAAAGTGAACACACACGGGAAAGACACGCTTGTGATTAACGCCTACACCCTCAATGCTGGAGAAGAGGATATCATCGCAAACGCGTTGCGACATCTCTTGCAGAGGTAGTGTTGCCTTTAGGTAGATAGCGCGATGGTTTCTGAAACCGTATTTAGTGCCTATCTCAAATCCGGTTACTATCTACCGAGTAACGAAGTCTGACCACGGCTTTATATTCAGGGCTCCCAATAGGAAGAAAACAGCCGATCCGCCGAGTGTCCCTTTCGTGGCGGCTACCAATTGGAGTCTGCGTATTCGCGCTTTGTAGGCATCCGTATAAAAGCTGACATACTCTGCCGATTTGCCGAGAAGTCGCTCGGCGGGCGGAACGGGCTGGTAGACATAAGCCCCACCGATAGCAATGGAGCCGAGCAAGCAACTCCCGGCTGTCCCTAAAATACCACCAGCGGCAAGCCACAACGCTGTGTTCACATCGTCTTCGGCATCGTATTCCGCATCCGTTTTGGCATCCAAAGCGACGCTGTTTTGCTGCGCTAAGCACTGTAACGGCATGTGCCAGATCAATCCTAACATTAAAACAACCAAAGCGTGGAATAGCAAACCTCTTTTCATCTCAACTCCTTTGTCCCTATGGTAGCGGAATTTCAATAGCGCGGCGTTCTGTTGTTGCTTTACGTGCCGCTTCTATAATCGCAAGGTTATGATACGCCATCTCTGGACTCACAGGTACCGCTGCGCCTGTAGCAATTGCATTAAAGGTCTCCATAAAGTAGCGGGCATGGCCGCTTGCATCCGTGCGTTCTGCTTCATCGAATTCAGGCAATTCCAACTGTTGCCAACCTTCCGCCCTCGTGAAACGGCGGAGTGCATTTTCTACGTTATGGCGATGATTGACGCGCAGAGAACCGTTCTCAGCGTGCATCTCACACCAACCCGAATCCGTACCCGGCACGCACCATGCCCCAGCGACAGTCGTGATACCCCCATTTTCATGTTCACACAGCAGCATCGCGATGTCATCAACATCAATGTCAAGCTGCATCGTTTGCACCCGTGCCTCAACATAGCGTACCGGGGATTGCATCAGCGTACAGACGGAATAAATTTCGTGGTAACTCGTATCAATGATGCAACCGCCACCTTTCGCTTTACTGGCGCGCCACGCGAATGCAGGGGTCGGATGGTCAGCCGAAAAATCTGCAGGCTTCAATCCCATTCCAGTGCTTCGTCCGAAATGAGGTTTACCTAACGCACTGAGTTCTGTCATCGCCACGCGCATCCCCGCGGTGAAGATGTAGTTATGAACCACTGTGTAAGGCACGGCGTTCCGGCATACGGCTTCCAGAATTTTGTCTGCTTCTTCTAAGTTTGTCGCCATCGGCTTTTCCGAGATGATCGCCACGCCTGCACTTGCCGCTTCGATAACCTGCTCGGCGTGAAGTGAGTGCGGTGTAGCAATCGTCACGACATCAAGTGCTGCCTGTTCCAGCATCTCGCGGTAATCTATGTATCGGTTTTCTGTAGGAACATCAAACATGTCCCCAATCTTTTGTAGGTTTTCGGGAACAACATCTGCCAACGCAGTGACCTGAACGGTATCTGTGAGTGCGCGATAGGCACGGGCATGCGTAATTTGCACGATCCCACCACAGCCAATCAGTCCCAAGCGAATCGGTTTTTTCATTGTGTTTCTCCTTTGTATAAAGTTTAGCACATTTCTATATTATGTCAAATTCTTTCGCGGTCCCAGACCCGGTAGGTGTGGTTTTGCGGTGTACTCACCCCGGGGAATGCCCATAAAGCATTCATACCGTTGATCCATGCGATCTGCATTCAGACAAAAATTGTCACACCTGTTTCCACAAAATATGCTATAATGCGTTTAATTTTATAAGGCACTATACCACGTCTTACCAGTCAAAAATAGAGAGGAATTCAATATGAGCCAAGAAGAAAAGAAAGAATCCGAAGAAACCAAGGACGAAGAGAAAAACGCCGATATACCCGAGGATAAACTTTCGGTGACGCACCACAGCGTTACAATCAACGGTGAGGAAATGCGTTACACCGCAACAACAGGCACGCTCATCCTCAAAGAAGAAATCGACAAGGAAGGCGAAAAACCGAAAGCAGCCGTTTTCTTCATCGCCTATACGCGCGATGATGTAGAAGATCCGTCTACACGTCCGATAACCTTTTCATTCAACGGCGGACCCGGCTCCTCGTCGGTATGGCTGCACCTTGGAGTCCTCGGACCGAGATGTGTCAAACCTGACGAAGATGGCGAATTGCCACAGCCGCCCTATCAGTTGACCAATAACGAGTACTCTATCTTAGACAAAACCGATCTCGTTTTCATCGATCCTGTCAGCACTGGGTTCAGCAGAGCCGTACCGGGAGAAGAAGCGAAGCAGTTCCACGGGTTCAAAAGAGATATTGAATCCGTCGGCGATTTTATCCTCCTCTATTTGGGACGCTATCAACGCTGGGGATCCCCGAAGTTCCTCATCGGTGAAAGTTATGGAACAACCCGCGCCGGTGGCCTCGCAGGTTACCTTCAGGAACGACACGGCACTTATCTTAACGGCATCATGCTCGTTTCGGTCGTCCTCAACTTCCAGACAATTCGGTTCGCACCCGGCAACGATCTCCCCTACATCCTCTTTCTGCCGACTTATGCAGCGACAGCGTTTTATCATAACAAATTGGATGAAACCGATACGCAATTAGAAACTTTCATTGACGAGGTCAGAGAGTTTGCCGTAGGTGACTACACCGTAGCACTCATGAAAGGCAGCGACGTCCCCTCTGAACAACGTGCCGACATTGTTAAGAAACTCGCAAGTTATACTGGACTCTCACCCGAGTACATTGAACGAACTGACTTGCGAATTAACATCAGTCGATTTTGCAAGGAATTGCTCCGCGATGAAGCACAGACAGTTGGTCGTTTTGATAGTCGATACAAGGGGATTGACCGCGATTCAGCAGGCGAATATTATGAATATGACCCAAGTTCTGCGGTTGTCCAAGGTGCCTATACCGCGACTCTCAACGATTATGTACGTGGCGAACTCGAATTCGAGTCGGACCTCCCTTATGAGATCCTGAGCAGACGTGTGCATCCTTGGGACTACAGCGGACATCAGAACGAATACGTCAATGTCGCTGATACCTTGCGAAAGGCGATGACTGTTAATCCTGCCTTGAAAGTGTTTGTCGCGAACGGGTATTACGACTTGGCAACGCCTTTTTTGGCATCAGAATATACCTTCAGCCACCTCGGACTCGATGCATCCTTGCAGGATAACATCACGATGGCTTACTATCAGGCAGGGCACATGATGTATATTGACCAAACGGAATTACAGAAAATGAAAAAGGATCTGGATGCCTACCTTGATGACGTACTTCCGTAATTCTTGTGCCTTAACCACAAGGTAAATTAAACTATAGTTTGGACAGTTTTTTGTAGTATAGACTGTTAGCCTGTGGCACATTCCCAGTTGCCATTATTTTTCGGAAGGAACGTCAAATCCTCAACCCCTGTGTCTTAACCGCAAGGTAAATTAAAAATATGAGTTATCAACGCGAATTTGAAGATCGGTTAAATGTCGCAGTCGTCGGTGTCGGTTCACACGGCTATCGGAACGTCTTACCGACGCTAACATTTCTCCCTGTTCGATTGAAGGCGTTTTGCGACCTTGATCTTGACCGCGCCCACATTACCGCTGAACAATACGGCGTTAAAGCGTGTTATCCGAGTATGGCGGAGATGTTTCGTAACGAAGAATTGGATGCCATCTTTCTCTGTGCACCGCCGCGCCTGCACCCCGAATTGACCTGCGAAGCACTCGACGCAGGGATGCATGTCTGGTTGGAAAAACCGCCCGGAATGTTTGCTGATGAAGTTCGGGAAATGATTCGTCATCGCAAGGATCGCGTCGTCGTTGTCGGATTCAAAAAAGCGTTCATGCCTGCGACACAGAAGATTATTGAAATCTTCGCAACGGAAGAATACGGTCCCTTGCGAAGTCTCTTAGCGGTCTATCCGATGACGATTCCGAGCGAAGGGAAACGTGTACTGCGCGAGAAAGAGCACACGAATTGGCTTCAAAATGGGTGCCATCCGTTATCGCTGATGGTAGCAGTCGGCGGGAAGGTTTCTGCTGTAACCGTCTGTCAAGGACAGCGTGGTGGTGGCGTGTGTATCTTAGAATACGAGAGCGGCGCACTCGGAAATTTTCATCTCGCGGATGGTGCAAGACATGGGCAACCTTCCGAACTTTATCAATTCTTTGGCGATGGATGCCACGCCGAAATTCGGAACAATAACCGGGTACTCCTACAGCGCGGCATGTCTTTCAATTATAGCGGGAGTACCAGTTATGTCCCTGAAGGTTTTGAGAGTGGTGCCGTCGTCTGGGAACCGCAATACAGTCTCGGCACGCTCGAAAACAAAGGGCTTTTCGTTCAGGGGTTCTACCAAGAGATGCGATATTTCTGTGATTGCATTCTCAAAGGCAAACCGGCGGAGCAAGGATCGCTTGAGTTCGCACTCGAAGTCATGAAGGTCTATGAGGCAGGACTCCGTTCAGAAGGCGAAACCACTGCTGTTCTGTAGGAACTAAAGTCGTTAAAAAGGAAATTAAATGGCAAAAGTATCCCTCAGACCCATTACGCCCGAGAATCTTGATGAATGTATTTCCCTAAAGGTAGCTAATCATCAAAAGGGATTCGTTGCCCCCAATATATACTCCCTTGCTCAGGCATCTGTCAGTCCAACATATCATCCTTTCGGCATCTATGATGCAGATGCCCATTACCAAGCGAATCCATCTATG
>JAPPDN010000405.1 GCA_028824575.1 Candidatus Poribacteria bacterium
ACCGATTTCCCCCAATACATCAACAACATGTCCACGCGTAGTGGCTGATTGGTTGTTCGTCAGCGCACTTACCAACAGAGGCGTGATGCTCACAGTGTGGCTTCTACCGAGTTTAATCAACACATCTTCAGCACGTGCCCTCACGGACTTAGCATCATCTGACAGGGCACCTATCAACGCCGTGAATGTTTCAGCAGATGCTGCTCGTATATCAGACAACTCAGCTATCGCATTGGTTCGGACTTTAGTCGAATTATCATTTAGACCAACAATTAAAGCATCTCGAATTATGTCGGTGGACTGTCCATTTTTTGCGAGATCTTCGCCGATCTGTCCTAAAATATCGAGTACATCGTCGCGGGTACTTGATGAACCTTTCGTTTGTACAGCGATGAGTGCTGGTACGACGACAGCAAGCGATTCCGCAGATGTCGGACGAACGTCCCCCAATTCCGCAACTGCCTCACGGAAAACATCATCAGAATCGTCTTTGAGTGCCATTGCTAAACCGATCGCAGCAGCATCATAATTCCGTCCTGCCTTCCGTTCACGTTCACCGATTCCGCCTAATGTGTCCGCTGCCTTTTTGCGTACACTCTTAGCCGGGTCACGGATCATTACAGCGAGTGCAGCCATCCCGGGACTCCCAATTTCTTCAAGGAAATCCACAAATTGACGCTTTACAGCGTTTGACTCGTCCGTTAAAGTTGGTACGATTTGTGCAAGTAGTTCGGATTGCCACTTCGCTTGAATCTTTTCATGTTCTGCTTTGAGCGCATCAAGTTCCGCAGTCAGTTGTGGGAGGACTTCCTCTTGTGATTCCGCCGTTGCCTCCTGAAACCGCACCATCTGACCAATCCCCAAACCGAGTAATAAGCTTGTAACAATTGTTAACACCCAAAACCATTGTTTAGTGTTTGTATGCTGTAAAAATTGTTTCTGAATCAACATGGTTGCCTCCTTGACGGATTGAACCTAATAAGATATAGCGTCTACTAATTCTCCAGAGACCAAACGTAGAAGGGAGCGAGTTGCGCGAGCACCTCAAGCGGGATCTCTTTTCCCGATAAGGTCATTTCTAATAGGACTTCATCATCTTCGACTGAAAGCCACGCGAGTATAGGTGAAATCTCTCTGGAACCGACAAGCACTTTATCAGCAGGTGGTGCGCCTTCCGCTGCTGCCTCTAAAATCCGCGCTAAATTCAGTTGTGTGAACACTACAGGGGTCTTCGGCATCTGTTTCAAATAAGACAGTTTCTTGTTCTTCTTAATCTCGTCAACAAGCATACACACCTGCTCTTCCGAAAATCCCATAAGAAACAGGTCATTTAGTTTGCTATAGTAGATACTTGAGGCAAACCCTGATACTGTAGTGCCGTTGTAATCGGTTTGAGAAATAGAGGCATTTTGTAGGTTAGACAGACTATTGCCGATTTGGTTCCATTTCATCTGGTGACTTGGCCTAAAAATAATAGCCCCATTCGTTTCCACGCCATCTGCGTCAAGTACAAATGTGCCATCGAACTCAAGATTAAGGTTATCTACGGCTTGAGGATCAAATGTGGTGAAGTCAGGAACCGATAGCGCAAGTTCGCCAGTCAATCCCGTCATAACATCCTCCTCCAGATTAAGGTTCAGCAGCCCCTCCAAGAAAGAGATCGCCGCGTACATTTCACCCGTTGCGTTTTTCTCCATTTCGGTGCGAACAAGTTCCCACACACTTTCCAGGATGTTGGGTGCTATAGCAACAAACAGATCGTCCTGCGCGGATAATGCCTTCGGGGTTTTGAGTGCTGCACCTTTTTTCAAAAACAGACCGATTTCATTTTCTGGAAGATCGGGATTAAATTCGACAGACGCTTGAAAGAATGGTCCGGTTTCAAGTAGATTGAGTCGTGCAAAGAGAGACTGAAAAATAGCAAAACGTTTCCGGTTTACCTCATCAATATCATTTATCATAGGCAAAATGGACGGGATATCGGCGAACATGCTGGCGATGCCAGACCCCATTTTCTTTACTGCATCGGTAAATTCTGGGTTCTGCTGGATAGACGGGCTATCCTTCCGGTAGGTATCTATCAATTTTTCAAAAGCCTTTTCACCGACACCAAGCACGAGAAACTCATCTACAAACCCATATTTAACATTCTGTTCCATTTCCATCGCGTTATAGTGAACCCGCTGGTGCACACCGGCATCCAAACGTAAAGTGCCTCCACCAGACATACCAACCAATCCCTCGAGTATTTTCGTCAAACGTTGAAGCTCACCGAGATTACCGCCAGAATGTATTGCGAGTCCGATCTGCTGTGTGCCCGTTTCATCTAACCAGACTGCCAACGCGGTTCGGTAACCCACAGTTTCAATTACGCTCATCAGGTCTGTACTCAGGACTCCTTGTGCCATCAAGAACCCTTGTTGTATCTCCTGCCAATCTGCGACGACCTCTGGTAAAAGCGCAAGTGTCTTATCCCAATTTTCGGAACTCTCAATCTCACCGTAGACTTCATCTATATCCTGAAGTTGTAGATAGAAAACACTCTCCTTCGGCATGAAATCCTTGACCTCCGCTGCATTCGCGGAAAAAACGATGGCAGCGGAAAGAAAAAATAAAATTGTTACTTTCAATTTGCTTTTCATGAGATACCTCAATGTGTGTCCCTAAAGTTAGGTCCAATGTTTTTTGTTACGGAACCCGAATATCGTCAACAAGTGCCTGCACCTCATCAGGTGGCGGTGGTGTCAAAGCGGCGACACCAATAGAGACAGCGAAATTTAGGACCATCCCGACAGTTCCGATGCCTTCCGGCGAAATACCCCACCACCAGTGTTCTGATGTGTTGAGATTGGGGCTAATAAATTTGAAATAGATAATATACGCCGCGGTGAAAGTGATACCGACAATCATACCACTAACCGCCCCGGCTTTGTTCATCCGTTTAGAGAAGATTCCCATGACAATCGCGGGAAAGAACGAACTCGCTGCAAGCCCGAAGGCGAATGCGACGACTTGCGCGACAAACCCCGGCGGATTTATGCCAAAGTACCCCGCAATACAGACGGCAACACCTGCAGCGATACGCGCCGCTGTTAACTCCTGTTTCTCTGACAACCCGCGTGCGATGCTTCCCTTAAGTAAGTCGTGCGCGACTGCCGTAGAGATCACCAAGAGTAAGCCGGCGGCTGTTGAAAGTGCTGCTGCCAGACCGCCAGCCGCGACTAACCCCAACAACCCAATTTGGGAGTTTCGCAATCTCAGGATTCGCCAATACCATGATGTCGCGATCAATTGTAAGCTCATTTTCAATATCAGATTTCGGACCGCGGTACTGAATTCTTCCATCACTGTTTAGATCATCAAATGTAATCAATCCCGTCGCTTCCCAATTTTTAAACCACTCCGGTACATCTTCATATCTAACATCCGTTAAAACGCCATTCTGTTCGTATCTGACGGTTTTAAGGAGATTCGTCCGAGCAAACACGGCGACTGCTGGTGCAGTGGTGTAGAGAAACGCAATGAATAGGAGTGCCCATCCCGCAGAGATCCGTGCTTCAGAGGCTTTTCGGACGGTATAGAATCGAATAATCACATGTGGGAGTCCAGCTGTTCCCAACATCAACGCTGCCGTGATGAAAAAGACATCAATCGTGGCTTTACTGCCATCGGTATACAGGTTAAACCCCAGTTCTTCACTCAAGCCGTTAAGTCGATCCAGCAGATATAATCCTGAACCATCTGCCACTTTCCCCATCAGCCCAAGTTGAGGGATAGCATTGCCTGTAATAAGGATAGAGATAAAAATCGCGGGAACGAGATAGGCAAAAATCAGCACACAGTATTGTGCGACCTGTGTATAGGTGATGCCTTTCATCCCACCCAGCACGGCGTAGAAGAACACGATTCCCATGCCGATCAGAACGCCCGTTGTAACATCAACACTCAGGAACCGAGAAAAGACAATGCCGACCCCGCGCATCTGTCCTGCAACATTAGTAAACGAGACAAAAATTGCACACACCACGGCGACAATCCGAGCCAATTGTGAATAGTACCGGTCCCCGACGAAGTCAGGTACCGTATACTTCCCGAATTTGCGGAGGTAGGGTGCCAACAACAACGCCAGCAGCACATAGCCACCTGTCCATCCGAGCAGATAAACGGAACCGTCGCGCCCCATAAAGGAAATCATCCCTGCCATTGCGATGAAAGAGGCAGCACTCATCCAATCCGCTGCCGTCGCCATGCCGTTGACGACCGGATGTACATTACTCCCAGCAACATAGAAATCACCCGTCGAGCGTGCTTTGGACCAAAGCGCAACGCCGATATACAACGCGAAGGAGAGCCCAACCATCACGAAAGTCCATGCTTGTACGTTCATGTTTATTGTGGATCCTCCGCTTCTTCGGGGGTTTGATATTTTTTGTCCAAACGGTTCATTAACCAGGCATAGACAAAGATCAGCTCAACAAAAATCCAGATCGATGCCTGTTGCGCGAAATAAAAACCGAGACGATAGCCCCTGATTTGGATTTTGTCCAACTGATCAACAAACACAATTGAGCAGAGATACGAGGTGATAAACCAAATCCCCAATAAAATAGCAAGGTATTGCAAATTCTTTCGCCAATACGCCTTATTTTTCTCCGATGATTCCATAAGTCGCCTCCATTATTAAATGGTAAATGTGAAGTGAGTACTCCAGAAGCTCGCTTTAAACCGTATCAAAAAACAGGGCATCTGTCAATAACAGGATTTACGCAATTTTGACGATACGACGTTCTGTTAGCGGGTAAACTCTCAAAAAACAGAGACGTTTTCAGTGCACAGGCTAACAGCCTACGCTACAAAAGAGCGCGCTGCGTAAGTCCTGAATAATTGTCTGGAAACATCAATCGTTCGACATGTTCGATCAGAATGTGCAGCACCTTAATATGGATCTCCTGTATACGGTCAGCCGTGTTGCCGGGGACAATCAGGCATATATCGCAGTGCTGTTTAAGATCGCCACCATCCCCACCGAGCAGCCCGAATACTTGCATCCGACGCGATTTCGCTGTCGCTGCTGCACGGACGACGTTTTCAGAATTTCCGCTGGTCGAAAGTACTACGAGTAGGTCGCCGCGGTGTCCGAGTGCTGACAGTGGACGCGCGAAGACTTCGGCAAAGCCGAAATCGTTTGCTGTGCAGGTAATATGCCCGGCATCGCTGAGTGCAATGGCTGGAAGTGGTCTCCGATCCTCTCGAAACTTCCCTGTACATTCCTCAGCAAAATGGACGGCATCACACAAACTTCCGCCGTTCCCACACGTGAAGATCCTACCTTGCCGTTCAAAAACGTCTTGCATCATTTCTGCTGTTTCCGCGATGGTTGCGATATTCTCAGGATTTTCGATGAACCGATTGAGTACGTCCTGCGCTTCTAACAACGCATCGCGAATGCTATGCAAAATGTCCATTATATTTCTTCTCTTTCCGAGTGTAAAAGTATCAGTCTATTCTCTGCTCGAAACTGAAGCAGTTTGCTGCTGCAGCAATTAGACAAAAAAGCAGGGCAATTTCAAATGCCCTGCATACATTCTATATCCTGCTTTTAAAATAACTCTCTGTACGGGATGAGAACGTAAATGCATCAGTCCTGCTTGTGGCATTTGACCGGCGGTAGCGATACATATTTCCAACCTTCCGCTTTGTTCTTTTTATTTTCCGCCTTCAAATAATCGACAAGTTCCTGCATAGTTTTGAACCGAGCAGCAAACTCTTCTTTCATCTTATAGCATTCTTCAAGGATGGGATCCATGGGTGGATGCGGTTTCTCTTTCATTTGTATCTCCTCAATCAGTTCTGCAGGGGTGCAGAGGATCGTGGGGTGATATCCAGCGGCTTGACAAACCTGATCTATATGCTGCCGCTTAGTTTCGTTCACAATATGTTTATAGTTCCAAGAGGTTAGGTACTCAATGCCATTTACCACAGCAACAGCGATGTGTTGAGCGTCTGGGAGCGAATGTGGTGGCACAGCACCGGCATTTATCAATCCGAGTGCAAGGATAACTGCCTCCGGGGACAGTTCCAATAGTGTAAGACCTGCTAATGCGTCAATTCTGCGCTGTGCTGCGATTTCATCGCCTTGTCTAATTTCAGTGATAACGACATCCGATACGATAAACTCAAAATTATCGGAATAGTCTTCCCAGAACTGTCGTGTGACTCGTTGTCGGACACTTAAGGTCGCATCTGTGCTGGAGCGCGCTACTAAGTAACTAACGATCGTGGTTTCGATGTATACCTTCGGTTTTATTTGTTCATATTTTAGCATGAAATTAATTTGCTTTCAAATCCTTCTCTATTAGCGAACAGTATTGTGCTTGTCAATGTTCCTAAATCCGAAAAATTTCGCCTAACTTTCCGCCGAGCACACGTCCGGCACCGAGTAGACACGCGATTAGGATTAACATCCCTACCACGCCGAGCGCACTCGCCGTATATGCACCGTGGTCAGGACGTTGAGAGAGTGACCAAATCGCCTTTGTAATTGGATAGTACTTGTCCTGCATTGCCAAGATTAAACTATCACTAACCTCTAACATCGAAAAGGAAAAGACGAGAATCGCACCGGCGAGGATATTTGCGATAACTAAGGGCAACGTAATTTTATACAAGGTACGGATCGGTGTCGCTCCCATGTTTTGCGATGCCTCTCCGTAACTCACACTCGTCTGCTGGAGTCCGGCATAGATGGAGCGCAACATATACGGCAACCGCCGCACCGCATAACTGATAATCAGGAGAAATGTCGGGTTCTTCCGAGGGTCTATGACAGAAACGAACCCATCAGGGAAATACTTCAGCAGAAGCGTCGTATCCGCAAAGCTGCCCATATATCCGAACGCGATCGCAACACCCGGCAACGCCAACGGCAACATCGCAACAGCATCCAACAGATTTTGGAACGGGAGCCGTTTCCGGGTTAACAAGTATGATACCACAATACCGACTAAGAGTGCCAACAGCGTGCTGAAAACACTGTATTTTAGACTGTTAAAGATACTCGGCAGTGTATCGTCATGTGTGAATGTCTCAACATAATGTGCGAAGGTCCACGATTGCGGTAACACGCTCAATCGCCATTGGCTGGCATCCGGTGTCAAGGAGACAAGAATGACACTGATATGTGGTAAGAGTGCCACAAACGTCAATCCCCCGATAAAGAGATAGATGACGGTGCGCATACGCCATCTTGCATCCGTTTCACGGGATGTCACATG
>JAPPDN010000826.1 GCA_028824575.1 Candidatus Poribacteria bacterium
GCAGGCACTTGGTAATTTTGCCAATGTGCGAGGCGTGCAGCTTTATCTCGTCGGTGGTAGCGTGAGAGATCTGTTACTCAAACGTCAGACGACAGATATTGATTTCGCCTTAGCTTCGGATGCGATTCAGTTCGCCAAAGCGTTTGCCGCCAGCATCAACGCGACCTGCATAACACTTGAAGAAAACCCGTCCACCGCCCGCGTAATTGTCAAACAAGATGACAGGTCGCAGCCTCCCTGCCTAAGCATGGATTTTGTACAATTCCGAGCTGCATCGCTCACTGCGGACTTACGTTTACGAGATTTGACGATTAATGCAATGGCAATTGCGTTTGAAAATGTGGCATCGGTTACAAATAACGTGCGAGAACAAAAACCCTTTCACGTGATAGACCCTTGTGCCGGTATGAAAGACTTAGAGATAGGTTTGCTCCAATTTCCGAGTGAACAGGTGGTGCGCGATGATCCGCTTCGTTTGCTGCGGATTTACAGATTCGCAGCGCAGCTGGATTTCAAGATTTCCGAAAGTGCGATCCATTTGGTAACAAAGCACCGAGCGTTACTGTTTAACGTAGCGGCGGAACGGTGCCGCGACGAACTGATGAAAATTTTCAATGTTCAGAAGGCGCGTCCATACCTGCAACAGATGGAAACAGCTGGATTACTTACCCAAGTCGTTCCGTCTATAAAAGAGACAGACAGATCCTGGTATCCACTTGAGGTCTTTGAGAAAAGCCCAATCCCTACAGCACTTCATCTATATCGCAGCGAAATTTATGATTATCTCCGAGAAAAGCTCGGTGCGGAAATCAACCGGCGTTCATTAATCAAGTTCAGTCTACTCTTGGGAGATAACCTCAGTGGTGTCGGCGCGCCCCTCCGATTGAGCCGTAAAGCAGTACAGTTTATGAAATGTCTTCTCAGCGGCAGCGAAGTACTTAAAAATGAGAATCGGCAATTGACCCAGAAACAGATAATACGCTTTCTCAGAACTTACGCCTCCGACTGGTGGGGTGTGCTTCTCTATACGGCAGCGTCCCATCCGATTGACCCAACAGTATTGAAACAGATTGCGAATACGTACTATGAACATATCCTACCAATCAGCAAACAGGGTAGACTCATCACGGGAAATGATTTGATTAAAAACTTCAATTTGAAAGAAGGGAAACAGATCGGAAAGTTGTTAAAAGAGATTGAAGAACGCCAATTTGATGGCGAAATCCGAACGCGTGAAGAAGCACTGGCTGCTATAGCGGCGTTAATTCAGGAGTCTAATCACTTTCTTTGAGTTATAATTTTGTCTGATTTTTTCGCAGAAATCTCGGAATCAATGATAGTAAAAGCATCAGGATGCCCGCGATCCCAAGATAGATTGCGGTCTTCCAAAAGTCACCTTCGCCACTGACAAATGCTCCACCGAGTTGGACCAATACTGCTGTACCGGGTAACATAAAGATAGCAGAGACAATGACATAAGTGGGAAACCGAATGCTGGTGAGTCCATAGGCATAATTTTGAAGGTTAAAGGGGAAAATAGGGACCAAACGTGTAAACATCAAGATACGCCATCCCTGTACTTCAACCTGTTCATCTATTTTTCGGAATTGGGCGTTACCCTTGACCCACCGCTCAACAAGATCGCGCGCGACATAGCGGGCAATGAGGAATGCAACGGAAACCGAAATGATAGAGGCTATAGAGGCGTAGAATACCCCCCACAACGGGCCGAAGACGAAGCCTGCTAATACAGTTACCGGGGAACCCGGAAGAAAAAAAACAGTGGAGACAAGATAAAGCCCAATATAGACTAACGGCGCAATTGCCCCAAAACTCGCCACCCAGGTCTTGATTTTTGGAACATTTTCTAACCGAATCTCGTCTGTTATGCCGTAGTGTCTCAACACAAGATAAACTATTGTAACAATGCCGACAGTGGTCGCAATTTTAATTAGGCTCTTTTTCATTTTTTCTCGAAACCGCCTCCAAATAGGCTTTAATCTGTGCTTGATACCGGACAGGAATACGATTATTATTCACGGCTTCGGCATACGCGCGCTCCGCATTGAGGACTACATCGCTGAAAGGTAAATAGTCAGGATTATTGTTGCTAACCTCACCGGTAATGGCATCAGAAAAACCTTGCGTATTACCAGAAGTCTCTGCTGTAAGCGTCAACCGCTGTCCATCAATCTGTAGGGTTGGTGTTTCCTCACCCGTCAGCGGCGCAGAATCTTCGCTGTCTGTTTCGTTTTCGACTTTGTCTGTATCGGTTGCCTGCAATGCTGACTGTGGATCGGCATCCACTGCATCTTCGTGAGTCCCTTGTACCTCGCGGCTTCCGACGTTTTGTCCAGGTGTCCCGTCACTATTCGCAACCCCACCCTCTTGGAATGCAGTTTCAAGCGTTGCGAGTGCTAACTCCTTCTGGTTCGCCGTGAGTTGTGCCTCTAATTGTGCAAGGTCGGTTGACGCATCCATCGTCTCAAGTGCATCAATGATGTCCTGCAACGTCTCCGGCGTGACTGACTTGCCCTGAATCTGATTCAGCGAATCGTTGAGTGGTCCCTCCGGTAGATTTTCAGCCAAACGTTCAAAAAGACGCATGAGTTCGGCTTGGAGCTCTGGCGGTATCTCAGCCTGCTCAGCAACCGTTTGCAGTTCCGCAGCGAGTTGGTTGGCATCCATACCGCGAAAACTTTGTGTCTCTTCTGTGGCTTCAGTGATAGCGTTTTGCTCTGATTGCTGCTTGCGTACCTCTTTTTTTAGGTCGCTGAGATGTCGTTGTGCCGTGTCAAGATCCTGTGCGGTTTTCAATTGATTTATAGTATCTGAGATTTGCTCCCGTAGCGTCGAATTCTTGACCTGCTTTCCATCAAGATTTTGAATGGCTTTATCTAAAATGCCCTGCTGGAGATCCGTGAGCGGTTGCGGCACCTCGTAAAAAAAGGGAATAGCGAAAGAACATCCAATCAACAGCAATGGTATTGGAAATAGTTTCAGTAATTTTGGCACACGATATGGGCTTACCTTTGCGCGCTCTAAGGTTGTTAGTGTCTCTGCAGCATCTCGGATTTGGAGTTGTGCGAATTCGCCTTCGGGATCGGTTTGAATTAACCCAAACGCTGTGCCGAGACGCTCGCGAAGTTCCATCTTTTCGTCAACAGCACGCGCCACAGATAGCAAATCCTTCCGATGGCTGATACTGAGACAGATACCTACAATCACCGCTGCAGGTACGACGATCCAACTGATACTCAGCATCTGCACCGGTAGGAGAATTACTCGGTTCAGAATGAATAAAATCGCGAGCAGCACAAGCCCATAAAACACCGTGGCTGCGATTTTTCGTAAGAGTACCTGCCGATACATTCTATCACGAATGTCGGTGAGGGAATTTTTGATGCGTTGTGCATCTTGATTGCGTTCAGCGTTCACCATGTGATTTTCTCCACTGCTGCCATAACCGCATCTGGAGTAATCGCCTCAAAATTCTCGTGTGCGCGATCTGTATGCGTGTCCCACTCCTTGGACGAGAGTGTTTTCATAAATTCACACGCTTTACGGGCAACCACTGCATGCCTGTCCCACGGCGGTGCCCACTGGATGAGATTTGATGCTCCAAACAAGGCAATCGTCGGTGTTTTTACGGCGGTGCTGAGGTGCATCGGTCCCGTATCGTTGCTGATGTAGAGATTACACCGTTGCAGCAGTGCCGCAAGTTGCATCGGCGTTGCCTGATTGACAATAATAGGTGAATGCGACATCTGCGCCGCCACCTGCGTTGCTAATTCACCCTCCCGTGGTCCGGTCGTGATGATAATGTGTGCATCGTAGGCACTGTGAAGCAAGTCACCGAGAAGGGCAAAATTCGCTGCGTGCCAGCGGCGGTAAGCAGTCGCGGCTCCCGGATTGAGACCAATGATAGGTTTACCGTCATTAATCTTCTGGTTTTCAAGAAAATTGTTCATCCATGCGATGCCCGTATCATCAACAAATACTTCCGGTTCACCATCTACAACTTCAACTCCCAACGCACGAACGACATCGAGATAGCGTTGTGTCTCGTGCTGTGACGTGTTATTCGGCACTGCAAGACTCAATAACTTCTTCCCACCAGCATTTGTTTCAAAACCGACGCGGAAAGGGATTCGGGCAAGAAACGTATGAAGCACCAAGCGGAAAGTCGGTTGTAATATAACCGCCATCTGAAATTTTCGACGAGCGATTTGATAGATGAGCCTCGGCACCGAAGTTTGATAGGTCAGCACCTCATTGAGATGTGGACTCGCGGACACCAAATCCTCTCGCGTCGGTGCTACCATATAGGCGATATACGCATCTCGAAAGTGCTGGCGTAAGGCGCGGATGACAGGTGTTGTTAAAACCGTTTCACCGAGGGGTGCGAGTCTGATAATTAAGATGCGGTTGGTCCGTCCAAGATTTAGCATATTGGGACTTCTATTAGACAACGTGAGTTTGAAAATGGACAGAGCACTACCAGAGCCATTCAATTTTAAGAAATTATTGGATTGGAGGTCTTTTTTTCATGATCCGGTGCGAAATCTAGCGAAATCCAGCGAAATCCAGCGAAAATTTCTGCGAATTTTTAAAAAACATAACATATATGAAGTATTAACACCTGCGAAAAGGACAATACCAAAAACGGACAATTGAATGCCCCGGCATTCCGCTGTCCATCAATTGCAAATTTTTCCCGTTCATGGTATAATACCGCAAAACTGGCGGGAAGTCAAGATGATTACCCATATTCAAACATTGAGAAAAAAATATCTATGCGGTTGGGAACGACAAGCGACTGTTATCTTGCTTGCCTCTGCGCTGTTGTTAACGCTGCACAGGTATTATAGCCGCCGGAGTTTTTTCAACCGTCACTTCGTAGAACACTTTAGCAACTTCCCACTGCCGGAGAGCCACCCGTACTATTACTGGTTTTTGATCACGGCATTTACACTGTTCCTTGTTCCCACACTCGTTGCAAAATTTGGGACAGCGGAACGACTGAATAATTACGGATTTCAACTCGGAAACCAGAAGCTGGGATGGTCTGTGACAGGTGCGGCATGAATTCTGATGATACCTGTGATTGTCCTTGCTGTCATCGTGTATCCACCTTTTGTAGAGAAGTATCCGCTTTGCAAGGCAGTCGTGAGTAGTTGGCAGGCGTTCTTGTGGTAATTTGCTTGTGACAACAACTGATTCTTCTTCGGGAAGCAGTGGCGGGCCTGTGCTAAACAGTAAAAATCAAGTTATTGGCGTGCATGTAAGGAGTGGCAACTCCTACAGTTCCCATATTCCATCAAATATACTCAAGGGCCTACTCGCTCCGTCGGAACGAACGGAACCTTTGGTGAAGTGGCGGCAGCGAAAACGGATCCGTGCCTATACTCACTTCAAAAAGGGGCAAAATAGATCTAACGCTGCGGACTACGATACAGCGATAACAGAGTTCAACAGAGCGATTCAACTAAACCCTGCGTATGCGCGCGCCTACTTTAAGCGCGGGTTAGCGAAATCTAAGATCGGTGACTCTGCCGGTGCTATAGATGACTATACCCACGCAATCAAATTTAACCCGAAATATACCGCTGCTTATTATAATCGTGCGAATGGGAAACGGGACGACGCTTTATATGAAGCAGCGATTAAAGACTACACCGTAGCCATAGGGTTAAACCCAAAGTATGACAAAAGCTACCACAATCGCGGGCGGGTGAAGTATCTTCGCGGAAAATCTGAAGCGGATAAAGGGAATAGGGCGGAAGCCGTGCTGCACTATCGAGCAGCGATTGCCGATTATACGGAAGCTATCAAGATTAATCCCGCACATGTCCTTGCCTATTATAACCGTGGGGATGCCAGAAAATTACTCGGACAGCATGAGGCGGCGAAAAAGGACTTTGAGAAGGCTAAGGAATTAGAAAGAGATGCCGGAAAATAAACATGCCTATATTTTTTTGAAACTCACGTTTTGATACAAATATCCTTTAATTGCAGTTGACATCCACACTGTTTTCCTATAAAATATGTCTTATACAACTTAGGGCTTTTTAGTTTTCGCGTTTTTCAGCATTTGCTCGGACAGTCGCGAGCACAGCTCGCTCCTACAGAAGAAAGCGTTTGAAAAAATGGTCGAAAATATGGAGAACTAAATAATTCTGTATACAACTTGTAGAGGCATTTTGAGAACTGGAGATTGATTCGTAGAGGAGACAAAAATATAAGATGGCTAACAATATTTTTCCCCCGGTGGAAACTGCCTATCCAATTGATAACGCACACGTCAACAGTTTAGAAGCGTATCAGGCGCAATATGCTGAATCAATACAAGACCCGGAAACATTCTGGGCAACGGTTGCGGAACGGTTGACGTGGTATCAGCAATGGCACACTGTCCGAGATTACGATTTTGTTAACGGTGATATTAAATGGTTTGAAGGTGGCACCCTAAATGCTTGCTATAATTGCCTCGACCGACATGTAGAAGCGGGACACGGTGATGCAACCGCGATTATCTGGGAGGGAAATGATCCCTCTGAAGATAAGACGTTCAGTTTCAATGCGCTCCTCGCTGAGGTCAAAAAGTTTGCCAATGTGCTGAAGTCACAAGGCGTTGAAAAAGGCGATCGCGTCTGTATTTATCTACAGATGGTGCCAGAGTTGGCGATTGCGATGTTGGCGTGTGCGCGGATCGGTGCTGTTCATTCCATCGTTTTCGGTGCTTTTTCAGCGGAATCCCTCCGAGACAGGATTAACGACTCGGCATGTAAGATGCTTATCACACAAGACACTGCAATGCGGGGACCTCGTAGCGATATACCGATGAAAGCGAATGCTGATGCCGCTGTGGCAGAATGCCCTTCCATTGAAAAGGTGGTCGTCGTAGAGCGGACTGGAGATACAGTCGATTTTGATGCGTCGCGCGATATCTGGTGGCATGAAGCGATGGCAGATGCCGACACAGAATGCGAACCTACAGTGATGAACGCTGAAGATCCGCTCTTTATCCTATATACCTCCGGTTCAACAGGAAAACCGAAGGGCGTTTTGCATACCACCGGTGGTTATCTTGTCTACACGTCCTATACGCACCAACAGGTTTTTGATTATCATGAAGGCGATGTCTACTGGTGCACGGCTGATATAGGGTGGATTACGGGACACTCTTATATTATCTATGGTCCGCTTGCGAATCGTGCGATTAGCATTATGT
>JAPPDN010000514.1:0-259 GCA_028824575.1 Candidatus Poribacteria bacterium
TTCTTTCCCTTATTTTACATTGGCACAGAAATTGCTACCTATCTGACAAGATTAACGCGGAGGTGTTCATTATGGTCACCCGAGTTTTCCAACGGCCCTTTTTGAAAATGAACAGGTTTTCGTTCGCTGGACATCTCGCGTTTGTCGTGAGTATTTTGCTGGCGGGCTGTACGGCACCGGCGCATTTACGGCATAAGTCACATCCCTCTACCTCAGAGCTCTCGTCAGAAAAGAAAATGCAGCAAACTATAAATAGATG
>JAPPDN010000514.1:269-1154 GCA_028824575.1 Candidatus Poribacteria bacterium
TTCCTCGTCATCACCGATGCTCCCGCCAACATCGGCAAGCTGCTCGAGCTGGTCTGAAAGGGACACACATCTCAAAAGCTGTTCAGAAATGGGGATCACCAAAGGAAGTTAACGACGATGGGGCAGGTTGGCACATCTACATTTGGCAAGTGTCCGTGCAGACATTCCTTGCCCCACAGCGTCACCGAATCCTTTCCAAGCGATATCCCAACGGCTTAAACGGAGTATCAGGAACAATTTTACAGACAGATTACACCTACGAACTCACATTTTATGCGCGTCCAGACGGTATAATTTCCAAAACACTCATCAAGAAGAATTATGACCCCGCGAGTGAACTCAAGTGGAAGTAGGGGCAAATTTTCTTTAAAAGTAGGATAGGAGTTTTGAAATGAACAGATTCACATTCGCTTTATATTTTTTGTTTATCGCAGGCTTCTTGGCTGCCGGGTGTACGGCATCGAAGCATTTGATGAATGCCCCCGAACCTTCACGAGAGGAGAAAGAAATACAACGGAAAGAAGTACAGCGAATTCTGGAGGTGTGGCACGGAAGGCGCATTTCAACGGCGATTCAAAAATGGGGGACACCTCATGGAATCAGCGACACTGACACAGGTTCAAAAATTTACATCTGGCAGATACCCTCGTTGACCTTTCTACAGCAAGCACATCGCGAAATCATTTCCAACAGACGGTCAATTAACCTCGGACGCCGGGTAACACAGACACCCGATACAACAATTAAAATGTATCAACTTATGTTTTATACGGACCCAAAGGGTGTAATTTACAAAATTTCGGCGAAAAGAGATTTGAACCCCAGCGCCGGTTCTCGGAGTTCCCATTTTTCTCAAGAGAAGCCGGGGGGCAGAAAATCATACGA
>JAPPDN010000514.1:1164-7230 GCA_028824575.1 Candidatus Poribacteria bacterium
TGAAACTACCGACGATCTCCATCGCAGCCCATAGCGTCACGCGCCTCATTATCGGTGGCAATCCGTATAGTGGCATTTCGCACCGCTCTGCCGCGGCATCGAAAGCGATGATAGACTACTATACGGCGCAACAAATTATGGCAGATCTCCGACGAGCGGAGGAGAACGGCATTAACACCGTTCTCGCTCGCGCCGATCGACATATCATGCGCGTCCTCAACGAATACTGGAACACGGGCGGTACAATCCAATGGATAGCTCAGACCCCCAAAGATACAGAATACGCCGATCTCAACGAATACCTACAGATTATCGCGCACTATAAACCGATTGCCATCTACCATCACGGTGGCACGACTGATAAATTGTACGCAGAAGGACGGCTCGGTTCATTACGCGAGAGCCTCAAATACATTCGAGACCTCGGTTGTGCTGTTGGACTCGGCACGCACGATCCGCAGGTCCTCAAATACTGCTATACTGAAGGATATGATATTGACTTTTATGTCTGTGCGTTGTATAATCATACGAGGCATAGAGAACTCTATCTGCCAGACGATCGGGATGCAGCTTTCGCCGCCATACAAGCAATACCCCTACCGATAATCGCTATAAAGGTATTAGCGGCTGGCAGGAACAAACCGCGTGAGGCATTTCAACTCGCACTCGAAAACATCAAACCGACAGACGCTATGGCAGTCGGTATGTATACGCAATTTCAACCAGATCAAATTCACCAGAACGCACAAACTGTCGCTCAACTCATCAGAAAGTCAGAGAATGAATCGAATCGTAGAACCAGAAGTCATGGATACACAAGAAGCCGCCGAGGCATACGATGCGATGGGGCATGGCGAAGTTGATCAAGCTTTCGTAGACCGCGTCGTCGCCCTGGGCGCGAGCATTGGGCATTTTCTCGATGTCGGCACCGGTCCCGCACAGATTCCTATCCTACTTGCACAACGCTGTCCCAATATCCACATCACCGCCATCGACCTGTCCGCGGAGATGCTGAAGATAGCGGAACGCCACGTCGCAGATGCCGGTTTCACGGATCGGATAACCCTCGAACGCGTCGATGCCAAAACCTTACCCTATCCCGACAACACCTTTGACGGACTTATCTCCAACAGCATCGTGCATCACATCCACGACGCGATGTCGGCACTCCAAGAGATGGGCAGAGTTGCTCGTCCTAAAGGGACTGTGCTTATCCGTGACCTCATCCGTCCAGAAACCACAGCGGATGCACAAACCTTCGTGGATCTGTATGCCACAGATGACACCCCATATCAACAAAAATTATACTACGATTCCTTCCTCGCCGCCTTCACCATCGCCGAAGTCAGCGAGATGCTAACACAAATGGACATGCCGGGTGCCGTTGTCGTCCAAAGCACCGACAGACACTGGTCTATTGAACGCAGTGTTTATAGTAAATTCCAAAAATAAATACACACTTTCAACTCCTGGTAGGTTCGGTTTCCTAACCGCACCATAAGCGTCAATTTTAGAAAAAATAACCGCCCGGGTACCCAGGTCCGGTAGGTTCGGTTTCCTAACCGAACCGGATACTTCGCGAAGACCTTGAAAACTTCAAACCCCTCTTGAATCCCATAGGGATGGTATCTCTGTAGAAAAACTATAATATGCTAACACAGTCAATTCGCCAAGCAAAGCCCAGTAAAATGTTCCAAGTTTGTAGTAGGGCGATTCATCGCCCGTCCCCGCGCAATGGATTGCCCTTATACTCCTGCTTCCTTAGCCCTTTAAGGGCGAAAGGTCTATAGAAGCATGTAAATTCCCCTCTTTAGCCCCAGTGGGGCGACATATGTCTCGTAAAATGGCTTGATATTCGCCTTGAAATATGTTAATATGTGATTATTGAATTTAGAACGAAGGATGTGAAAAAAGAATGAACGATGGGTTTGGCGAAGAGCAGGACTTATCGCGGATCCGAAGCGATGTTCCGGGTCGTGCACCTGATTTAAGTCCTCAGCAGCGTGAGATTCGCCGGAACCTCGGAGCAATTGGCCCCGAAATAGCAGCCTATTATCTGGATGGAATCAAAATTCTACACAGCACAGACTTGGAAACAGCAGCAAGTCTTTTAGCACATATTGCTCGGGAAATTGACGGTGGTTTACGAGATATTTTGTCTAGTGACCAAGCCAGAGCAAATATACAGAAGCAACTGACAGAAGAAGTCTTGACGAAATTAGGAGATTATAGCGAGTTAAAAGAACGTAAAGGCCATATTGCTTCAATTTTAGCAGCACTCGGTATTGATGATGCTCTCGTTTTTCTTTCTACCGATGATGTCCGTGTAAATTTTGCTATCAGATGGATAAATGTCTCTACTCAATTTCATAGGTTTGCCCATCGCCACGGTGCCTGGAAGGTTCCTCGAGCTAGAGAAGAATTTGAAGTTCTCTGGTATGAATTTGAGGGTATATTGTCGAATTTGGTAGGTAGTTTTCTTGACCTTCTCAGCCGACTGGATCGTATTCTTGCCTATAAGGAACCGACAAGCGAAATAAGAAGTACTCTTCCCAATCTATTGGGATCTAAGGAGAGACGGGCATACTTTTTTAGTAAACTTGAATCTCCAACTTGGTTGGAACCCTTAAAAGAGGATGGATGGTTCGATCCTGATTGGAATCCCATGCCTCAAGAATCTCCAGATCAGCCCGGATATTACTATAGTTCCCGTTGGCACGCCCTGGAGTATGTGGTGAAAGTTTCTACTCATCCACAGTGTCCTATCAATATCCTTGTAGATATTGTCAATGCCATTACGGACGAAAGCAGAGAGCGGATTGATAATGGTCGAACAGACTTAGATACTGTCAAAATTATCAGCACACTTCCTATAGACCGGATAGAACCTCAGCATATCACTTTTATGGGAGCTGCATTGAAATCCAGCCAGAAATACGGACTGATGGAGCAGGAAATAGGTCAAACGATTCTGCCTAAACTTCTTGATGGTGGTAAGCGGAAACTAACCCTTGCACTTCTCTCTGTAATACTTGAAGTTGAATCCGTTGATGGCCGAATCCGACCAATAATGAATGAACATTGGCTTGAGGAGGCACTCAAGAAACATTGGGAAACTATCGCGAGTGTGTGTGACGTTGAGGCAGCACAGATTACACTTGCACAAATCCGAGCACTTGACGCTGAAGATTCCTCCGTGTTTCACTTTATACATCCCGTTGAGAACGATCTTTTGCATCTCTCGCGTGCAGATTACGCCAAACTTATCGTAAATTTTACCAGCAGTATCTTTCAATTTGCTCAACCTGTGAGTATTACGGAAACAATTCAAGGTTTGCTACAAGAATCCAGCGTTATTATTAAACGGATTGCAGTCAGGGCGATTACCGACCATTACAGAGATTTGAAACACCTATTTTGGGAATGGGAGGGCAATCCGCTTGATGGGATTGGATTAGAAACCGAAGTATCCGAATTAATTCAAGCTAATAGCCACACATTTAATGAAGACGAAATGGAGCAGGTACTACA
This sequence comes from Candidatus Poribacteria bacterium, assembly GCA_028824575.1. Classification (GTDB taxonomy): domain Bacteria; phylum Poribacteria; class WGA-4E; order WGA-4E; family WGA-3G; genus WGA-3G. The sequence continues at coordinate 4,696 of JAPPDN010000514.1, forward strand.
ATGGATAGAATCAACCCAGTACTAACATCTATCGAAAATGATGAAAGGCGCGCGAAATCAATAGCATATAGTAGGCGAAAATGGCTTTCTAAACTCTTAAAAACTGGCAATGAAAAAATTATTGATGCTTACGAAAAATATGATCGTCTTTGCACAGAAGATACTGAAAATTCTGGGATTATGCCTAAGTCAGGAGCAGTCGCTCCGGTGAAACCATTGACGATCAGAGAACTCGCTAAGATGTCAAATGCTCAAATTGCCGATTATTTAAACAATTACCAAGAGACAGAAATTATCAGTATGCCTTTTCTGGCAGGACGTGGCCTCGCAGATACACTTGCAGAATATGTAGAATCAAAACCACAACGCTTTGCGGGTGATCTACTGCCTTTCCAAAGTGTTCGGAATTTATACCAATCTTCTCTACTGCGGGGTTTCCTGAATGCGTGGAAGGATAAGAAAACATTTGACTGGGCCGCACTGCTTGGATTTATACGTTCTATTCTCGTATCAGAACACTTTTGGAATGAGCAATACGAGGATGGTTTTAATTATAGAAATTGGGTTCTTTCTACTGCAGCAGATTTGATAGCAGAAGGTACAAAGGATGATATACACGCATTTGACACACAACTCTTGCCCCTTGCTGAAGAAATTCTCTTGATTCTCGTAGATCAGGCACAACAGAGCGTTTCAACCCTTGATAATCTGCCTACTGATGTTCTGAATTCAGACAGAGGTAGGGTGTTTTCGGCGATGGTAGACTACGCCTTGCGATTCGCTCGTACCAGCAAGTCTGAGTACACAGATTGCCGATGGCCCTATGTCATCAGAGCAGATTTTACCAAAAGACTGGATCGAAGCATTGAGCCCTCACTTGAATTCTCTTATACACTTGGGTTTCACCTACCCTATCTGATGTATCTTGACAAAGAGTGGGTTCATCTCAACATAAATCGTATCTTCCCACAGCAGGATGAAGACCATTGGCAAGCCGCTTTTTCCGGGTATCTGTTGCACCCAGGAGTCCGAGAGGAGTTTCATTCGCTGCTCAAAGCACACGGACACTATCAGAGGGCATTAAGCACCCACTTTGCTGATGCGGAAGTACGGAATAAGCTGGTTAATCACATCTGTACGGGTTGGATAGAAGACAGTGAAACCTTAGATGACAAAACCGGTCTTATCTATCAATTGATATACAGCGGCAATCCAAATCTTCTTGCGGGTATGGTCTACTTTTTCTCCGAACGCGCTGATAACCCATCTGACAAAGTGAAGGTAAAAGTTATACCTGCGTGGCGTGCTGTGTTTGAAGTCCTTTCAGCGCATAGGGACGAAACTGAATATCAAAAGGTTCTAAGTCCGTTATCCCAGTGGATAGGACTCATTGATAAAATAGATGATGAAGTACTCGCGTGGATAAAAGTGTCCATAAATTACCTTGACAAGGTTCCGGGGTATGCTTTTACCTTATCAAAGGTTATTGAAGCCTTACAGAAGCATGTCTTGATAACGCCTGAGAAAGTTGGAGAAATTTATTTAGAAATCCCCGAGAGTGAACTGTGGTTCCTTGAACAAACTCAAAAGAACGAAGTTGAAGAAACTGTCCGAACTTTATACAAAAAAAGGCATAATGCAATTGCTGAGGCAATCTGTGAGCGATTCGCAAAAGCTGGTGCCCTCTTCTTAAGATCTGTTCGTGAAGAACATAAGAAACCATAAATCGCGGTTGGCTAACTTTGTTGTAAACATATCGCGTCTAATAGGCGTGCGACGAATATAAAACGTCTTAATCCTGCCCATCTTAAAATCCTGTCCATCCTGATTCAGACAATATTTTTTTATACACTTCCTTTCCAAAAATATGTTATAATAGTGACAAATCCCCAAGATACAGATCCAAAATTTCGCGCTTACATAGGAGAACCTATAATGCTCAAAATTACCTTTGTTTTGTCGCTATGTGCGCTCCTGATCATTCCCTGCCTCAGTATCGCTAACGTCGCAGAAGACGGACTCGTCGCCTACTGGCCCTTTGATGAAGGCGATGGTAAAAAAGCCGAAGATGTCACGGGCAATGGACATGACGGAGAATTTAACGGAAATCCCAAGTGGATTGATGGAAAATTCGGGACCGGACTCGAATTTGACGGTGAGGAGGACCACGTCGTTGTCGCGGATGATGCCGCTTTAGCAATTGAAGAAAATATCACCTTTATGGCGTGGTTCAGTCCAAATGATGTACTCACCAGCCGACGCTTGATGGTCAAAAACGACTCCATCTTCGTTATTTTCGACTTCGGCAATAAAGACAGTATCGACTTTCTCGTCAAACCGAACAACACTTTTGCTGAATCAACAACAACCGATTGGAAAGTCGGTGAGTGGTATCACTTCGCTGGAACATTCGATGGAAAAACAATGAAGGTCTACGTGAACGGTAAACTTGAAGGCGACGCTGCCAACGGTGTGCCGATCGCACCTTCCGCATTAGAACTCTGGATCGGTGGTGACGATTTCGGCCGACCAACA
>JAPPDN010000316.1 GCA_028824575.1 Candidatus Poribacteria bacterium
GCTCAACCCTTCCATACACTTGCACACAACGGTGAAATCAACACCTTGATGGGAAATCGGAATTGGATGCGAGCGCGCGAAGCCGATTTGCAATCCCCCCTCTGGAACGAACATATCCAAAAACTTGTTCCTATTATCAGTCCGCACGGTAGTGATTCAATGAGCTTGGATAGCGTGTTAGAGTTGTTAACACACTCTGACCGCGACATCCTGCACGCCATGATGTGTTTGATCCCGGAAGCGTATGAACAGATTTCGGATATGCCGGATGTGCTCAAAGCCTGTTATGAGTACCTCTCATGTGTCAGCGAGCCTTGGGACGGACCGGCGGCGGTCGCATTTACGGATGGTGTGGTCGTTGGAGCGAGTCTGGATAGAAACGGCTTACGACCCGCACGCTATAAAGTCACAGAAGACGGAACCGTTGTCATGGGTTCTGAGGTCGGTATTATTGAACTTGACGACAGTTGCGTTGTGGAAAAGGGGCGTTTAGGACCTGGACAGATGATTGCTGTCGATACAGCGCAAGGAAAACTGCTGAAAGATTCGGAGATTAAGCATCGGGTTGCTGAGCAGAAACCTTACGCTGAATGGGTACAGAAAGGCATCGTAACGCTTCCTACTGAAAAAGACGGTGCTTCTGCTACGACGGAGACTGTTCCTGAGCAGCTGCCGATGTACCAGAAAGCCTTCGGTTATATGACTGAGGATGTGGAACGCTTTATCAAACCCATGGTGACGGAAGCGAAGGAAGCAATCGGTTCGATGGGCGATGATACACCACCTGCTGTGATTTCTCAGCATCCGCGTTTGCTTTACAGTTACTTCAAACAACGCTTTGCTCAGGTAACCAATCCCCCTATTGACTCGATCCGGGAACGCTTGGTTATGTCGCTCACAACTTACCTCGGGCGGCGGCATAGTCTGCTCACGGAAACTGAAGCACATGCTCGACTTATCCGGTTACCTTCACCAATCCTAACAAATACGGATCTACAAGCCTTACGAGAACTGGATATACCGGATTTTCAGATAGCAACGCTTTCTGTTTGTTTCCCTGTATCTTCTGGCAAACAAGGCTTAGAAACCGCGCTGGAAACGTTGTGTCAACGCGCCTCTGAGTCGGTTGATGCGGGAGCGACGCTGCTCGTGCTAAGCGATAAAGATGTCAATCCTGATACCGCACCGATTCCAATGGCACTTGCCGTTGGTGCGGTTCATCACCATCTGATTCGAGAAGGAAAACGGATGCAAGTAAGCCTTATCGCTGAAACTGGAGATGCGAGAGAAGAACACCATTTTGCTGTTCTCATCGGTTATGGGGCAGCGGCAGTTAACCCTTATCTCGCGTTTTCAACGATTGTTCAACTCGCTGAAGACGACGAACTTGCAGGACTCACAGCAGCGAAGGCCGTTGAAACCTATAAGGCAACCGTCGAAAAAGGCATTTTAAAGATTATGGCGAAGATGGGGATTTCGACGGTGTCAAGTTACCGTGGTGCTCAGATTTTCGAGGCACTCGGCATCAATGCAACTGTTATTGATAAGTGTTTCACGGGTACCACCTCACGTTTAAATGGCATCGGGTTTGCCGAAATCGCTGCGGAGACGCTCCATTTCCACACGAAAGCGTTTTCAGGAAACGGAGATGATGTATCGCTTGAAGAGGCAGGCTACTTCCGATTCCGTCGAAACGGCGAATTCCATGCGTACAATCCGACAGTGTTTAAATCGCTCCACAAGTTTGTCAAGGCAGGTAAGTCGGAAGATTATGAGAAATATGTTGATGCTGTTGAGACCGGTGAACCTTCCAGTTTACGCGACCTACTCGCATTCAAGTCGAGCACGCCTATCCCAATTGAAGAAGTAGAACCCGCGGAGGATATTGTTCGTCGTTTTACAACCGGTAGCATGTCTTTCGGAGCATTGAGCCGTGAGACACACGAGACTTTGGCTATCGCTATGAACCGCCTCGGTGCAAAATCCGGAAGCGGAGAAGGTGGTGAAAGCCCTAAACGTTTCAAGCCGCAGCCTAATGGAGACCTTGCTTCGAGTGCTATTAAACAGGTGGCATCCGGACGTTTCGGTGTCACACCAACATACCTAATTTCGGCGAGAGAGTTGGAAATTAAGATGGCGCAGGGTTCTAAACCTGGAGAGGGTGGGCAGATTCCGGGACACAAAGTAACCGCTGAAATTGCTTCTATTCGCCACTCCGTGCCGGGAGTTCCGCTAATTTCGCCGCCACCGCACCACGACATCTATTCTATTGAGGATTTGGCGCAGCTCATCTATGATTTGAAGCAGGCAAATCCGCGGGCAAAGGTTGCCGTAAAACTGGTATCCGAATTTCTGGTTGGAACCATTGCATCAGGTGTAGCAAAGGGCTACGCTGATGTTATTCAAGTGAGTGGACATGAAGGAGGCACTGGTGCATCGCCGCTGAGTTCTATCAAGAACGCGGGTACACCTTGGGAACTCGGAATTGCAGAAACACAACGCGCACTGGTGGAGAACGAGTTACGAGATCGCGTCGTTCTACGAGCAGATGGCGGAATGCGTTCTGGACGCGATATTGTCATCGCTGCCATGCTGGGTGCAGAAGAGTACGGCTTTGGCACAATAGCGATGGTTGCAACGGGATGTGTAATGGCGCGCCAATGCCATCTAAATACATGTCCTGTCGGTGTAGCTACGCAAGACCCTGCGCTCCGTGCGAAGTATCCTGGGACTCCTGAGATGGTTGTTAACTTCATGTTGGGTGTGGCGAACGAGGTTCGCGCCATTCTCGCGAATCTCGGACATAGGTCTTTGAACGACATTATTGGTCGTCCCGAATTGCTACAACCGATTGACCTTGCAGATTATCCTAAAGCTGCGATGCTTGATTTAAGTGAGATTCTGACCCCTGCGGATCCAACTGGAACACAACCTCGCTATCATCTACAGGAACGGAACGATCGAGAGGACATCCCGCTTGACGATCAGATTCTGGCGGATGCAGAGGAAGCAATTGATCAGAAAACATCAATCCAACTCTCCTATGCTATCCGGAACACGCACCGAACGGTGGGCGCGAAGTTATCCGGTGAAATCGCGAGGCGTTATGGCGATGCTGGTTTGCCTGATAGAACAATTCAATGCCACTTGGAAGGCAGTGCTGGTCAGAGCTTTGGTGCCTTCTGTATCAGTGGTGTACAATTTGTGTTGACAGGGGAAGCCAATGACTATGTCGGTAAAGGCATGGCAGGTGGAGAACTTATTATCAAACCCGCACCAACAGCACCCTTCCGAACTTATGAAAATACGATCATCGGAAATACGGTCTTATACGGCGCGACGGGTGGAACCCTCTATGCAGCTGGCGGTGTCGGTGAACGGTTCTGTGTCCGAAATAGCGGTGCGACTGCTGTTGTTGAAAGCGTTGGGGACCACGGTTGTGAATATATGACTGCAGGTACGGTCATCATTCTCGGCGAAACGGGTAGAAACTTTGGAGCGGGGATGACAGGTGGCACTGCCTATGTCTTAGACGAAAAAGGGCAGTTCGAGAAGAAGTACAATCCAGATTGGGTGAAAATAGAAAAGGTAACGGGTGAGGCGGATATTAAGAGCATGATGGCACTTATACAAAATCATGCGACTTATACAGGCAGCCAGTATGCCGAGAATATTCTCGCTAATTGGCAGACATTCCTTCCACACTTTTGGAAGGTTGTAACGCCGCCACCGCCACCGCTGCCGGCACCCGTCCAACTTAAAAGAAGGGCTGCATCAAGGAGAGAACGAAAGAAGCGTTAGAAATCCTGATTAATTCGGCAAACGTAATTTGAAAGATACTATTAAATAACGCCGTGCTTGCGGAATCCAACGAGCACGGCGTATTTGTTTGTATATTGACATTCCTTAGTTTATTGGAGAACCAAACTTAATCAATAATCCTGACGCTGGTATTGCCAGCGCGAGCGAACCCAATTCTATCAATACCCACTTGTTTGAGGATATCCATGACCTGGACGATCTGCTCATGGAAAACCTCATTACCTGCTTGGATAATCACCATTATTTTGGTATCTTCAGGCGCGTTGATAAGCCAATTAAACATCTCTCCTGTTTGCACAATTTCTTCTCTACTCTGTTGGCGTATAATGATTGTACCTTCAGTCTCACCGGGTGCAGGGTCGGCGATGGTTACGACAATACCTCGGTCGTGTGTTATAGGTCTATCAACAGGTGGAGGGAGTTGTACTCGAAGCCCTGGGATAGGGGCAAAGGTTGTTGACACCATAAAGAAAATCAGGAGCAGGAACACACAATCAATCATAGGTGCCATGCTAAGCGTTGGGGGTTTGTGTCTTTTCAGATGTTTCATGCTAACGTGCCTCCGTTTGGACGAAAGTAGGACTGTTAGTTTTAGAACACCTGAGAGTTTGTGAAGTTACGCGTGTTCCTCTTTTGGTTAAAATACCATATCAATAGTGCAAAAAAAAAGGCAGCGAATACTGCCTTTTTTAATTACGTTGCGTTCCTCAGTCTTCTTCTGACACCGCGAAAGCGATTTCAAGCCCTTCCGTTTTACTGGAGCGCATTTTCGCCCGTTCTACCACGTCAATGACGACACCGTGCTTGGCACGTTTATCCGCTTTGATAATCAGCGTACTAATCTGGTTTTCATGAGCCGCAATGAAAAGCTCCATGTCTTCCAGTGTTAACATCTCTTGGTCGTCAATCGAAATACGTCCGTCACTGTTAACGAAGAGGTTGAATTTCTTCCGAGTGAATTCGTGTTTCGTTGCGGAATCGGGTAAAGTGACGGTGAAAGGCGGAGGAACCTTCATAACAGCAGATACCATGAAAAAGATGAGCAACAAGAAGACACAATCGATCATTGGAGCCATCGGAATGTCATCGTCTTCTTGTGTTTTCCGCCGTTGAGCTAAGTTTAAAGCCATCTGAATTCTCCTTCTATAAAAAGGGGATTACTATTGCTATCGTTTGAGGGTTGTCAGTCTCTCGCGACAATAGCGAATCCGATTTTATCTATACCTGACTGTTTCGCAATATCCATCACCTGCACAATCTGTTCATGCAGTACGTCCCGCTCAGACTGGATAATCAGCATGTTCTTGGATTCTTCCGGTGCGTTGATGAATTGGTTGAACATTTCTTCGATCTGGACAACTACATCATTCAACACCATGGTGCCTCTGTACTCGCCGGGTTCCGGGTTCGCGATCCGGACAGTCAGCCCTTTCGGTTTGTCAGGTGAGGGTTTCCCCGGTGGGGGAAGCTGCACACGGAGGCCTGGAATCGGCGAGAAAGTTGTTGACACCATGAAGAAGATCAGAAGCAGGAACACGCAATCAATCATAGGTGCCATACTGAGCGTTGGTGGCTTACGTTCCCTAATTTTGGTCGCAAGCAGACTCAATTTGGCTTCACCGACTTGTTGCATTTCAAAGTCTCCTTTCTCGTTAATGAGACTTGGGCTAAGGTTTAGTACTCTAAGTACCCAACAAAGCCCACCAGAAGTGGGCGAGTAGAATCACCCGCCCGTTCTGTTACAAGACTAAGCACCGCTAGATTCACCAACAATCAGTTGGTTGACGATTTCGGTAGAAACCTGTGAAATCTCAACCATATGTCTGTTAACCCAGCTATCGAAAAGTTGGAAGAAAATCAAGCATGGAATAGCGACTGTCAATCCAGCAGCAGTTGTGAGAAGTGCCTGAGAGATACCACCGGCGAGCTGCTGCGGGTCACCTGTACCTTCAAGTGCGATTGTGGTAAACGCACTAATCATACCTGTAACCGTTCCAAGCAAGCCAAACAGCGGGGAAACAACTGCGACCGTACCGAGAACCGGTAGATTTCTTTCCAGTTCTGGGATTTCAAGGAGGCTTGCTTCCTCAATGGCTTCCTGAATTTCTTCTTTGCTAATATCTCGTTCTTCAATCTGGGCTTGGCTGTATCGCAGCAATCCCGCTTTAAGAACATTCGCGAGCGGTCCACCGGCTTCTTCACAAGTCGAGACGGCTTCCATGATGTTCTCTTTCCGCAATGAGTCGGCAATACTGGCGATAAACTGTTCAGTTCCGATTCGAGAACGACTCCGCACAAAGGTGAAAAGTCTTTCAATAATGAAGGTTAATGCCGTGATGGAGCAAAGGGCGAGTGGCCAGAAGACGAATCCGAACTTCTGGAAGAAGGTGACGATATTGTCCTTTTTGGTCATCTTCAGTGGAACGAAGTGGTCACCGCCATTAACGACTGTGACAGCTTTTCCAACCCGATCGCCGTATCCGTCTCTATAGATACTAATGAGGTAGCGGCCTGCGGGGATGCCTGATTTTTCGTAATCTCCGTTGACATCAGTTGTTGCGGTGTGCTTTGCTCCGCCTGTGGCAACAATTCTAACATCAACGCCTTCAATTGGGTTCTGTGCTGTGGTTGTATCGACAATTTGGCCGCGGACGGTTCCACCGCCCGCTCCAGCATCATCTTGCGCGAAAGCGATGCCAGTAGACATACCGACACAAGCGATTAACATTAAAACAAAACTAAAACGAATCATTCGTTCTGATCCTCCTTAGGTGACTTGCCAATTATTTCTGGTAAGTCTCTACAAGTTCATAAAGTGCTGTATGGATAAGGCACGGGAACCGTACCTTAACAACTCAGTTTTATTTTTTAACGCGTGAGCGTTCCATCTACACGAATCTTCAGGTTAGGAATCAATATCTGTATCTGTAGATTGCCTCTACTGTTTACAATGCCGTTCTCATTAAGAACACCTGAGTGTCTAAAAAGTTACGCGCTTTATTTGCGTGTTACTGAGGGCGGCATCGTAGGTGATATTGCTAAACGCGATATCGCTGGACACGCCTTCGTGTCCAGCGATACACAAAACATTTAGAAGCCCATCATTGCTCGCACGAAGGTGGTGTTACTCGTCGTGTGGTCGAGCAAGATAGTCGTTCGCCGATAACCCGCGAGGATGACGATGTTGAACCCAAGCCATTCACCACGGTTGATTGCTTGGACTTCAAAGATTCGGGTTCGCAAATCCGGTCTGTAGAGTACGGGGACATCTTCATCTTCCGGGAAGTTTGTCAAATAGTTTTTGAAGTTATCATCCCGGTTGGTGAATTTGCGGTATTGGAAAACGCCAAGAATGTTCATCCTTTGCGAGAACT
>JAPPDN010000821.1 GCA_028824575.1 Candidatus Poribacteria bacterium
CAATCGGCGGCTCCTGAACACGACCCCTGAAGAGGCGCGATCGGTGATTGATTCTAATCTGATCGGTACGTTTTTCTGTACGCAGGCGGTTGTACCGGCGATGTTGAAAGCGAAATCGGGAACGATTATTAATATCTCGTCGCTCGCGGCGGTTACACCGGGCCCGTTTAGCGGTTTCGCTTACGGCGCGGCGAAGGCGGGTGTTATCAACTTCACCGAATTTCTTAATTCGGATTTGAGAAACACAGGTATCCGAGCAAGTGTCATCGTCCCCGGTGAAGTGGCAACACCGATTCTGGACAATCGTCCAATCCCGCCGGATGCGGATGCCCGCGCCACGATGGTAGGTGTAGACGAAACTTCAGCGGCGATTCTGCTGATAGCGACACTGCCGCAGCGGAGCAATATCCCGGAATTAGTCATCCGTCCGACGATGCATCGGAATATGACAGGCGAAGTCGTCGAATTGGACGATTAACAGGCTACTGACGGTAGATTGTTGTTTGCGGATAATACCGTGCCCACGCGAACCAGTAGATATTGACAGCAGGTAACCGTTCTAAACGTTTTCCCTTATCTTTACCTGATGTTGCCGCACCTGTGACCAGATTCCAGCGTGTTCCGGTGTTATCCTCTACAAAATGCCCATCTTGAGAGCGAAAGTTTCGCACATCTTTTGCGACATTCCGCTTAAAAACAGCCGTTGCGAACGATACCTTATCGTGGAAAATTAGCAATGGCACCTCGCCAACCATATCGTTGATTACGGTAGTTTCGGCAAAATGTGTCAACGGGTACGCGCGAAACTGTGTGTTATAGGGATCGAAATTACCACTCCGCCCAGGAGCACCATCTTGTCCAGCAGTGCCGTCCTGTCCGCCATCACCTCCGCGTCCACCAGCACCTCCGTCTCCACCATCTCCACCATCACCTCCGCGTCCACCGGCACCTCCGTCTCCACCATCTCCGCCACGTCCGCCGTCGGCACCGTCCTGACCATCAGCACCATCACGCCCAGGAGCACCATCTTTAGTCTGCACTTGAACACCAATCACGAGGGATTTATTGGGGAGTCTGTCATCGGTGTATTCCGTTCCACTCACACCTGTATCTTGGCTGGTATGATACCGTTGATATGCGTCACGGCTAAGACTTTCGCGCATACCATCTCTAAACGGAACCGAAAGCACGCTTGTATTCGGATAATTTGTCTGCCATGTTTTCCATGCAATCTGCGGCATGGAGGCGAGCATCTTCAACCGCTTACCTTTCAGTGGTCCCTGTATCGCTTCCCCTGTGATATGCGACCAGAGGGAACGGGTCTGATGGTCGTACATTAATAGCGCGTCCCGCCACAATTTACCGCTGACACCGAAGGTATACGTTTTACCGTCAAGATCCCGGCTATACACGATAGCCGTTTTGCAGAGCGGTCACCACGTCGTGGCGATGTTCAATCCGCCGACAACATCATTGACAATTTCGTGTCCGTTGAGTAGATAGAGCGAATAGGCGTGGCTTTCGTCGTTGAAGGTTACGCCGATGACGGGGGCATCCGGGTCTAATTTTGCGGCACCGGCAGAAACGAATTGTGGTTCAGTAATCGCGGGGATCGCATCAAAGGGCAGTAGGGTACGGATTTTGTCGTCGCTGTAATCTGCCTGATCTTCGGCACTTGCACAGGAGATAGTGGCAAGTAGGAGTATGAGAATGAGTGTGTAGTTTTTCATGAGTAAAGTCCTAATGGGTAAGGTCAGTTAAATTAGATGTAATTGCTAATGTAAGTCATTCACCAAGGGCACTTTCATGTGCAGTATCAAGGGCGGCGTTAAGTTTGCATAGTTTTTCGACCAGAGAGGTTATTACACCATCAGGATCTGACTTGTTCCACTTCAGATAGATCAAAAGTGTTCTAAGACATATTCCAGTCAGTGAACATGCTAATCTTGGGTCAGGGATATCAAAATCCAAATCAGGCGTGTAATATTGTCCATCTTGTTTTAGATGATGTAAATCGATATCATACCAATCTCCATGGACGTAATGGCTGGCGTTCCCAAATCCATACGAGTACATAGAGTCATAGTCTAACATCTTCATAATACTGCGAAAGTTTTTCCCATCAACATCCCAAGTTTTATTATCCATCAATTCGGCCTGAGAGATTCCGTCCTCTTTCAGCCGAGATACAATTTCCCGCTTCATTCGCTTTTCAATTTGAATTAATGGGCGTTTTTCGGCCTTAGCGTTCAGGTCTTGGAGTATCTCTTTTTCAGGTCTATAAGAAGTCAAAATGAAATTCTGACAGGATTTCTTTTTTGAGTTTGAGTTGATGAAGTATTCCATCTTTATTGCAGCCTCAAGGAGGGGGCGTAAAAAGACTGCTGCTAATTCAAGTTGATGATTACAGATGTGGATTATAGATCCTTCGTATAATTTCGTGACCCGAACTATATGCCCCACAATTATTGCTTTAGGCTTGGTGTACCCTTTGCGGGCAGTTTCCGCATCTGGTGCTGAAGCAGCCCCTGTTTTGAGTAGGTATAAGCATAGATTCATAATTTCAACGGCAAATTTCATAAATTCGGTGTTAGTTTTGAAGTTCGTGGGCGGTGGTGAATTGTAGTCAATCCACTCATTAATTTTTTTTAGGTTTTGGATAACTTTGTCCATGTCTTCCTCCATAGAATATTTTCAATCTTAGGTGATATTTGGGTAAAGAAATTTTAAGGACCAAGGAATTAACTGATCGTAGACATTTAGTTGTTGTAGGTTTTCGCAGCTAGATGCCGCTGTTTTCTGGATCAGATCGTGATGGAGGACCATGAGTTGGGACGCAAGAAAACTAAGACATTGATACATTTGGCCGTCACCATCGCTAAATTCAACCTCAAACGCGTCGCCATTTGAAAGGATTTCAACCACTGTGCCGACTTGTCCACGCCAGAGATTGTATTCGGGCATGTCGTGTGTAAGTGCGACGACATCCAAAAGCTCAATTTTACCCACTTCTGACTGTCCTGGGTGGTATTCAGGGAGAGCCTCTGCGTGCGAAACGCCATCGAAAAATTCAATTTTCATAACCTATTCCTTTCTCTCAAGGGATATGCAGTTACCAACCTTGGAGGAGCCGCATCAGATTGGATAATCCAACCACTCCGTACTTTTGCCTGTCTGCCCTGCCAATCAAGTGTAAAATCAACAGTGTAGCGTTGCCCGCGTCTATCGCGTTGTCCCAATCGTGCTTCTTGTGTCTTGACTGCTTCCAGCAAAGCATTGCGCAACCCTTCTGCATCATTAGCGTTCATACCAAGTAAGGCGGCAAATAAGCGCGCCTTATGCTTTCCTATATTATGCTGCGAATTGAGACAATAATCCCGCAATTTGCCAATGTCTACGATAGCACGTTCGGCATTTGGTATTTTCATGAAATCTGTTATATCGTACCCACTAATTTCGCATGTATACAAAAGTTGTTGGGACAACTTCGCTCAGTAAGGCATTAGCAAAACAACAAGGTGTTTGTGCCTATCTAACTCGGTATATATTATACCCAGATTGTGAAGTGGCTGTCAAGTATGCTGTTTTTCGGTTTTTCGGATGTCAGGTCCACTTAAAAGTTGTCACAAAACATCAACCGTGCTATAATGCTTTCAAATTATAGCACGATTATCAAAGGAATGCAAAGATGAACGAAACTTCAATTGAGTTACTTGAATCATTGACACAAGCAGATGGAATTCCCGGTTACGAGGGAGAAGTTCGGGATGTTTTTCGGAATGCTGTCTCCGATGTGGGTCCAATAGGGACGGACAAATTAGGGAGTATCTTCTGTACGCGCGCTGGAAATGCTGAACACCCCCGCATTGTGCTCGATTCACATTTAGATGAAATCGGTTTTGTTGTACAAAATGTTACAGATAAAGGGTTCGTCAAGTTTCTGCCGCTCGGCGGTTGGTGGGCGCACACGCTTTTAGCACAACGCGTTAATATCACAACGAAGTTAGGTAAAGTGCCCGGAGTCATCGGTTCGACCCCACCGCACTTGCTTTCAGGGTCACGTGATAAGGTCTTAGATATAAAAGACCTTTTTATTGACATCGGTGCGGAGAGCGAGGAACAGGCGATAGAAGAATATGGTGTGGTCACCGGGTGTCCGATTGCGCCTTATGGTCCCTTTATGCGATTGAAAAATGACAAACTGCTCACTGCTAAAGCGTTTGATAATCGTGTCGGTGTTGCGATCGTGATTGATGCACTTTTGCGGCTCGACGAACATCCGAACACCGTTATCGGGGCAGGAAGTGTACAGGAAGAGATAGGATTGCGAGGTGCCAAGACAATGGCGGCAAGCGTGGAACCCGATCTCGCGATTATACTTGAGGGACCCCCTGGCGATGATACCCCAGGTTTAAGCGTCGGATCAACACAAGGGAAACTTGGCGGCGGTGTACAAATTCGGATTATTGATTCTTCAATGATTGTCAACCCGAAATTGGCGGATTTTGTGGTTGAGACAGCAAAACAACATGAGATACCGTATCAACTTGGGGTACGTCAATCTGGTGGGACAGATGGTGGCGCGATCCATCAATTTGGGAGAGGTGTGCCGTCCGTTGTACTCGGTGTCCCGTCCCGTTATATCCATAGCCATGTCTCAATCATTAACACGGATGACTACACGGCAGCGTTAGATTTGACGATGCATCTTGTGCGTGCAATTGACGCATCTGTTTTGGAAGGATTTCTGTTCGATTAGTCACACATTTGAAGCGGGTTCTCTGACTTGGAGGATAAACAATGGAAACGACCTTACCGAAAATCTCGTTTTGTGGGCATCAAATCAGTAAGTTGGTAATAGGCGATAACCCGATCTACGGCTATTCTCACTTTAACCAACTCCTTTCGCAACATCAGCAGGCGTATCACACACCAGAACGGGTCGTGGCAACGCTCAAACGGGCAGAGGAAGCCGGGATCAATGGTTGGCAGAATAGCATGACAGATCGTTCAATGTCCGACCTACAACTTTACCGAGATGCGGGTGGCACGATCAACTGGTTCTGCCTCAGCCAAGGTTCCCGCTGGTACGAGGATCCCGACCATGTTTTTGAAGCTGCGAAACACAATCCGATCGGTATGGCACCACACGGTGGCGGTGTTGGTCAAAGGTGTTTGCGCGAAAACAGGCTGGAGTATCTGCAGGATATCCTCAAACGGATTCGCGATACCGGTGTTCTTGTGGGTCTATCTGTTCATGATCCGAGACTGCTACACATCGCTGAAGATGAGGCGTGGGACATAGACTATTACATGACAGGCCTCTATAATCTCCACGGTGGTAGCGAAAAATTTACCCAAAAATTTGGCTACGCGCCGTTGGGTGAGATCTACGCGCGGGAGGACCGCGATGAGATGTGTAAGGCGATCCAACGTACGGAGAAGCCGTGCCTTCTCTTCAAAGTGCTTGCGGCAGGTAGAACCATTGGAAGTCCAGAACAGATTCGGACAGAAATAAAGTTCGCGATAGAAAACACCAAGCCGATTGATCCGTTGTTGCTCGGTATGTATCAACAATTCGGCGATCAGATCGGTCAAAATGCCCAGTTAATTACGGAACTCTGTGCAGAATTGGCGTAATTTACCAGCTTCATGCGAAGTCTTTCGACTCGCTTATACATCATGGAGGCTGAAAAATGGAAAGGCGTACATGTGGAAAATCTGGGATTGAGATCTCAGTGATGGGGATCGGTTGCTGGTCGTATGGTGGTGGCGATTATTGGGGGCCGCAGGCACAGTCGGATGTTACTACTGTTGCCAACGCGGCGTTGGATGCAGGCATCAATTTTTTCGATACGGCAGAGGGATATAACAACGGACGCAGCGAGGAGGCACTTGCTGTCGCACTCAAAAACAGACGACACGAAGCGGTCATCGGCACGAAGGTAAGCAAACCCGATCCCGCTACGATACGCGAACGTTGCGAAGCGAGTCTCGAACGCTTGCAAACGGATTATGTAGACATCTATATGATCCATTGGCCCGACGATGAAATCGCTATTGAAGAGAGTATGGCTGAACTTACACGCCTACAGGAAGATGGACTCATCCGTGCCATCGGTGTAAGCAATTTCGGGGTGGAGCAGCTCACGGCAGCACTTGAGACGGGAGCATCTATTGCGGTGAATCAACTCTGCTATAACCTCTTGTCCCGGGCGATAGAGCCTGAACTACTCCCGCTGTGCCGAGAGCATAACGTCGGCATCTTGGGGTATATGCCGCTGTTACAGGGTATATTGACTGGACAGTACAAAAGCGCAGAGGAAATACCACCAGTGCATTCTCGATTTCGGCATTTCCGAGATGACCGAGCACAGGCTTCGCACGGTGAAGAGGGTGCCGAGGAGGAGATGTTTGAAACCTTGGAGGCTATCCGAGACATCGCCGAGGCTGAACAGGTCCCTATGGCTCGGCTTGCGATTGCTTGGGCAATGGCGAGACCGGGTATCACGTGCATGCTCGTCGGCACCCGAAATATAAATGAACTGGTAGAAAACCTGCATGTTGTCGAATACACACCGTCTGCTGATGTGATTGCGAGGCTTGACACGGTGACTGCACCGCTTTTGGAGAAAATGGGAGCAAATCCGGATTATTTTACGGGTGCGCGTATTCATTAGTTTCATGTGAGGGTATAGATTGTCCCGACAAAGCGTTCCGACGGGAGAAGGATCTACATAATGGCAGAACAATTCGGTATTAAATTCAACAAAGATTTCGGGAATCCGTTGGCAACGGCAGCTGCCGATATTACACAAACGAATGCCGATGGTAAACCTGTTGTTCCTTTGACACAAGAACAGAAATACCTTTTCGACAAGAACGGATGGCTCTTGGTGCCGGGTGTGTTAACAGAATCAGAGGTTGAAGAGATGCGCGATTTCTGTTATCAGCTAAAGCGCGATCCTGAACCGATTCCGCAGCATCACCGCTCAACTTATGGCGGTCCCTTGGAGAAGTTAACAGATCATCCCGTGGTGGTAGCATTCGGAAACGAGTTTCTCGCATCCGCCTATCTCGCCTCAGACACCTGCTACGGTTTCCGCATGGAGATGAGTTTTATGGCGTTGCGTTCTGCAA
>JAPPDN010000098.1 GCA_028824575.1 Candidatus Poribacteria bacterium
CTCAGCATCGGACGATACCGAAAGCCGACACGGTACATAGATGGCACCTGAATCAGGAATTGCAGGATACCGCCGACGATTACGCCGATCGCCATACCCGTTACGGGGTGAATCCCTAACAGTGGACACACATAGTAACCACCGATCCCAATCGCAAGGGAACTCACATTAAAGAAAGTGGATGCGCAGGCTGGAATACCGAACTTTCCCTTACTGTTCAACAACCCCATCGCAATCGCTGCAAACGACACAAATAGTAGATACGGAAACATCAACTGCGTGAGATAAATTGCCAGTTCAATTTTGCTGTCAAATCCGAAATGCTCGGCGGTGTCTAAACTATCATCAAAATTGTCTCGTGCCAACACATCAACAACAATAGGTGCAAAAGCGATACCGAGAATTGTGATACCGATTAAAACGAGGAGCGTCAAATTAAAGATACGGTTCGCAAGATTCCACGCCGCCGCTTCGCCATCTTCGGCTTCCGTCGCGAGGAATGTCGTAATAAACGCCTTGCTCAAGATACCTTCACCGAACATATCGCGCAGAAAGTTCGGGATACGGAAGGCGAGATAAAAAGCGTCCGCACTGACTTTTGAAGCGAAATAGTACCCGATCGCCGTTTCGCGAGCGAGTCCCAATATCCGAGATACCAGCACAGCGATGCTGACAATCCCGGCGGCACGGGTGACGTTTTGATGCTGTTGCTCCGTGGATTTCGTTTCGTTTTCCATTTTTTTAATAGTTGTCAGTTGTCAGTACGATTTTTTTCTACGAAAAAAATCTTTCAGTTGTCAGAAAGAATAACAGTCAGCAATCAGCATGCTTCGCAGTGAAAGTTGGAGATACCCGAAAACCTCTTAACTGAAAACTGAAAACTGAAAACTGAAAACTATTCCTCTGATAACTGAAAACTAATAAATTGACATTTCACGTAAATTCGTGTAAATTTAGAGAAACCACAAAAGAAAGGAGAACGCAAGATGCAAGAAAAACGATATTTTACACTCGAAGAAGCCAACGCATGTATCCCCGAATTAGTTGATGAGATTTCACAGTTAAGAGCCATAAGAAACCTACTCGCAGGATTACATGCAGAAATTACGCCACTCTTAGAGGTAGTCTCCTCTAACGGTGGCAGTAAACACACCCCGGCACTCCTTAAAGCGACTGCCCGCTTTGAGGAGATTTTGCAACGGATTGCGGCGCGTGGCTGTCATCTGAAAGGGCTTGACCCCGGATTGGTCGATTTCCCACACCTCCACGAGGGTCGGGAGGTCTATCTCTGCTGGCGGATCAACGAAAAGGAGATCCGCTACTGGCACGAAATTGAGGACGGATTTGAGGGACGACAACGACTGTAGGGGAAACCGGGTAACCCAACGTCTACATCCTTAGAATTTACGCATTCCCTCTTAAAGTCCCCCTGATAAGGGGGATTTAGGGGGTTGAAGATAGGGACGACAACGACTGTAGCGACTGGGTAACCCAACGCCTACATCCTAAAAAAATGGTTCGTCGGACCGTGTCCATGTCCGATATCCAAAGCGTGCTGAATAGCACCTGTAATATACGCCTTCGCTGTCCTGACAGCATCCATTAAATCTTGGTTGCCGTGCGCCAGTTGTGTCGCAATCGCCGCCGAGTAGGTGCAGCCTGTGCCGTGCGTGTTTTCTGTTTCAACGCGCTCCGCCTGAAAAAAAGACCACTCGCCATCGCAATAAAGCACATCGGTTGCGTCGTCTCCGATAAGGTGCCCACCTTTGACGAGAACGGCGTGACAACCGAGTTCAGCAATCACTTTCGCAGCACTTTTTGCGTCATCTATGCTTTGGATCTCCTGTTGTGCAAGCAATTCCGCCTCGTAGACATTAGGTGTAATCACCGTCGCCAGCGGAATCAACGCCGTTTTGAGGCTATCAATCGCCTCCGCTTTCAAAAGCCGGAATTTGCTTTTGGAGATCATCACCGGATCCACAACGATAGCAGGCGGTGTATACTCTTTCAATTTCCCAGCGACCGCTGCAACAATCTCCGATGAGGAGAGCATTCCTGTCTTGACACTGGCGACATCGAAATCCGTGAAGACCGCGTCCAATTGTGCCTCAATCAGCGAAATCGGTAAATCAAACGCGTCGGTCACCGCCACTGTATTCTGTGCGGTAACGGAGGTAATCGCGGACATCGCAAAACCGCCATTCGCGGAAATCGCCTTGATATCCGCCTGTATGCCGGCACCTCCGCCTGAATCTGAGCCTGCAATCGTTAAAATTTGTTTCATTTTTTTTCCCTGCTAACATAAAACATCAAGATAGCGTCTCGCCTGTTCTCCCGCATTTGTCGGAGACATAACACCCGACATCACAGCCACGCCAAAAGCACCTGCAGCCAAGCATTCAGTAACCCGATCCGGCGTAATCCCACCTAATGCGAAGATGGGCAGTTTAACGTTTCCGGCTACCTCCGTGAGAGAGGCTACACCAACCGCTGGACCATATCCGGGTTTGCTTGCTGTCCGATAGATAGGACTATAGGTTAAAAAATCCGCACCTTCCGCCTCTCGTTTTTGCGCTGCATCAAGACTATGCACCGAGCAGCCCACATAGAGGCTGTTACCTGTTCGCGCTTTTACCGTCTCTACCGATTCTGCATCCGCTGGCAGATGAACCCCTGCGGCACCGACTTCGAGTGCAATGTACGTGTTTGTGTTGATGAAAAGTTTCGCCTCATAATCTCGACACAACTCAGCAATCGGTTGTGCCAATTGAATCAACTCGGTATCGTCTAAATCCTTCTCACGCAATTGGATGGCGTTTACGCCGGCATCTAACAATTTCGAGACGACATCGGCTAACGGGGTGGGTGCACATCGGTGTCTGTCGGTAATGGCGTACAACTTAAAATCGATCATCTATTTTGCCGAGCCCCGTCGAAGGCGTGCAGCAAACGCGCCATCAACGCCGTGTTCATGTGGAAATGTCTGAACAAAACCTTGTGGTGTTATCACACTTGGTGGCACATCGGGCAGAAAATCTTTAGCATTTTCTATCGTCCACATCGGGAAATCTGCCAAAAATCGCTGGACGACCTTTTCGTTTTCGATCGGTTCAATGCTACAAGTACTGTAAACGAGGATGCCTCCGGGTTTGATATGTCGTGCTGCGTTTTTTAACAGGTTATATTGCATTTCACTGAGGGCACGTACCTGTTCAACTGTTTTATTCCATCGGATGTCAGGATGCCGCCGGAGTGTCCCGAACCCTGAACATGGTGCGTCAATTAGCACGGCATCCGCAGTTTTCATAAAACTAAGGTCGGCTTTTGTAGCATCGAGCACCCGTGTTTTAACGTTATATGCCCCGATACGTCGGCAATTTTTTTCTAACACAGCGACTTTTTCGGCTGAGACATCTACGGCGATAATTTTCCCAGCATTGCCCATGAGATGTGCGAGATGTGTTGTCTTACCGCCGGGTGCAGCGCATAGATCCACGATGTATTCCGCGTTCTCCGGTGAGAGTAGGCGTGCCACTAACATTGCGCTCTCATCTTGCGCATAGATATCCGCTCGATTGAGGATATCCTTTAACGTCTGCTCGCCAGCAGTATCAAAAGCGGTGATAGCCCGGCTTTCAAGGACCACGCCATCGGGTGCTATTTTGGAGGCGGTCGCGGCGATGCCGCTTGCTGCTAACGATTCGCAAACTTTTTCACGTTTTGTCAGGAGGGTATTCACACGGAGTGCGAGCGGCGCGATCTGGTTGCTGGCACGACAGAACGCCAACGTCCACGCAACGCCACGTGTCTCAAGCCATCGCTTCACTAACCACGTCGGATAGGATAATGAAAAAGCAATATGTTCAATGGGGTTCGCATCAAGCAGTGGATAGGTGAGTGTCGCGCCCTCGCGTTGCACGGAACGGAGGACTGCGTTGATAAACCCCGCGGTTTTCCGTCCCCTGTTACGTCGCAGGTGAGAAGTCGCGAGTTGGACGGTTTCAAAAATAGCGGCGTGTGCGGGTATGCCATCAAGGTGTAGCAGCTGAAACGCGCCGAGTCGTAAAATATTACGATGGCGCGCGTCCAATTGAAATCGTGGGTTGATAAACTGATCCAGCACCCAATCCAGCTGTTTCTGCCAACGGATAACACCGTAGACGAGTCCATTAATGAAGCGGCGTTCGCGTCCTTCAACAGCGTGCCGTCCGAATGCGCTGTCAACGACAGATGCGATTGATGTACTGCTGTGTGAGAGGGTTAGTAAGCATTCTAAGGCGACTTCGCGGGCGTTCATATTTTTTTAACTTTCGCAAGGCGTGCAATAACACGAAACGTTTAAGAGCAGCCCTCGCTTCCGAGTCGCCTGCTGCCGCTGTTGCAGGCTTGTTATCCTTTTCGATTTTTAAATAGCAAGCCGAAATTACGCTGCTGCCGCGGTGAGAGTATGCAACTTACGGGTGAGCCGAGACTTCTGACGATTTGCTGTCCCTTTTTTAATTACACCTTTACTTGCAGCTCTATCCAAGAGGCTTGTTACGGTTTTGCACAACTCTTGTGCCTGATCAACGTTGCCTTCCTCAAGTGCGGTTTCTGTCTGTTTGAGCACTGTTCGCAATGTCGCTTTACGGTGGCGGTTGCGTATCTGCTTCGCTTTATCCGCACGTGCGTGTTTCTTTGCAGATGGTCGATGCAAAATTCTTACTCCTTTTTGAGAATTTGTCCGTTCAATAGTTGAAGTGTTGAATATCTTTTTTCAATAGGTCTACTTAATGATACCACAAAATATCGGGTTTGTCTATATTTTTTTAGCAGACGCTATCGACTTCACCTTGCCATCGGCGGTATCCACCTTTTCGCTTCAGCCGACTTTACTAAATCGCGTAAGGTCAGTGATGTATCAGAACCGTAATTGTCAAATTTTTCTTTGTCAAATATCCAGTAGTAGAGCATAACATATATCCCAAATGAGTTACAGCCCTCCGTACCGAAATATTCCGAAGCGTCAATCTCGCACATATTTTGGATCTCGAATTCCTCACAAAATGCCTCAAGGAGTTCATAACCATCGTCCCCTGCTATCCCTAAATCATCCGCCAACAGTGTCCCTGGTTTGAGTTTCTCCGCTGATGTAGACCAGAATTCCGCTACGAAAGTTTTGACGCGAGCATAAAGCTCAGGATTTAGTTCGTCTTGAGGCTCCTCTATCAGGGAACTCCCACAGCGCGGACATCTGAGAACCTTTTTTCTCATCGCTTTTGAACAGTGAGGGCATTCCATTAACGAGAAAAGCGCGTAGAAAAGCCGAGTCGCCACATACAAAACAGCAGAAATGACCACACACAAGACCGAAAGAATAAAAGTAACACCGAAAAACAGAAAAACAACAAGAATAACAGACTTAACAAATTCCATTTGTATCTCTACTCCATTATTTGTGCTGGTTTGTGTTGGCTTATCTCTATTGCTCTTTAAGCAAACGTTTCACCTCAGCCTTGTAGGACGTGTTGGGATAGTGCCTCAGAAGCCGCGTAAATGCCAATCGTGCGGCGGCTTCCTCTCCGAGTTCGAGATATGTTTTCCCCAACCCATATAAGACCTCAGTCCCAACATAGGGCCATCCGTTCTGCAGGTAGGTTTTAATGAGTTCTTCAAGTTGAGCAAATACCCGTCGTGCGGCGGCTTCCTCTCCAAGTTCAAGATACGCTTTACCCAATCCATATAAGACTTCTTTCCTAACATAAGGGTACCAAGGATGCGGATAGGTTTTAATGAGTTCTTCAAGTTGCGTAAATGTAAGTCGTGCGGCGGCTTCATCGCCTAACTCCAGATACGCTTTACCAAAGGCATATAAAACCTCATCGCCGGTATGCGGGTGATCTTCCTCCGGGTCCGTATAAAATAGTGTCTCACGCATCGTAAACACGCGTCGTGCGGCAGTTTCATCCCCCAACTCCAGATACGCTTTACCCAGCGCATATAAGATATGCCTTCCAACGGTTGGGGGCCAGCCATCATCTTGCAGAAAAGCATCAATTTGCGAATCCAGTTGCCGAAATGCTTGCCGTGCTGCTGTTTCATCATCCAGTCCGAGATATGTTTTACCGAGCGCGTATGAACCATCCCACATCAGGCGAGCACTGTCTCCATACTGGCTTGCACGTGGTATGGATATTGACTTAAATTTGGCACCGGCTTCCTCGTACCGTCCCTGCTTGAAAAGGATATATCCCCAAAGATAGAGGATATGTGCTTGATGATTCGGAAGTATCGCAGTTTGGTAACTTTCTCTGATCGCCGCCTCGGCTTTGGTATAGAGGAGTGCGTCTCCTTCTGCTTCTGCCAATTTGGCGTAGCAAAAAGCGATCTGGTATTTGAGTAAAGCTGGAAATCTGACATCAATGATCTTGGTGGGGCGCGGACGAATTTTAAAGGCTTGTTCATACTTCTCAACTGCCGCACTGTATTTACCAATATGTTTTAAGTTGTTCGCTTCACTGTACAGTTCCACGTACACATTCGGCAGCGTGTTCGGCGTAGATGGAAAAAGACAGCCACACCCAAGCATCCCCAGCGTGAGAACACCAATAATACACCTATTGAATACCTTTATCAGAACGGACATAAAAACCTCCGATCCAGGACGATCTGATCAAATATATCTATTTCACGTCTGTCCCAACCTTGAGCGAAAATGCCATGACTTCCCGGGATCCACACTAATAGAGTCTTAGATAATATGAGTTCTTATTGAAAGAGATAAACTCTTCAGGGAGATATTCCAATCGCTCAGGAATACCTTTCTCATTCAAACGAATAATAAACGCCAGGATTCCTGGACTTCTTGCAGAATTATACTCATCTATCCAGACGCTATATAGGTCTTCAGGTTCAAGAGGGACGGCTTTCACCTCTTCTCGGTAGCCCGGTGGTACTTCCCCGTAAGTAAGAGAAGACACCGGCGGCTTCGGATGCCACCCGAAGAGACAATTCATGTAATAGTGAAGAAGAGAGTTAGAGGATTTGTGTTCCAGTTTCCAAACCGTTTGCCAAGCATCGTTTGGCATTTCCTGTTCCCAAAGGATTTTCCAAGTGCCTTGTCGTATTTTCAACGCCGATCC
>JAPPDN010000322.1 GCA_028824575.1 Candidatus Poribacteria bacterium
CAACAGGGCACCAGTGTACGTCCGCTTGCTGAAGCGAAAGAGGTCCCATGGCGCGATTCTGCCTACATAGAGAGCAATTACTGGGGACGCGCGATTGTCACCGAACAGTATAAATACGTTACGGAATATAAACCGAAGGCAACAGAGGATTTCTTACCTCCCGGACCAGATGCTGCACAGTTCGGACTTGCGCAGCTGTTTGATCGGCACGATGATCCCGGGGAGATGCAAAATCTGGCTGAGGACGAGGCTTACGATGAAGTCGTCAAAATGTGCCAAGATAAACTCCTTGCTCAAGAAACCGAACTCTATCGGCAGGAGATGGTGCATCCAAGTCCGAAACGGGTAATATCAAATTGGGGTGACCGGTTACGGGCACATTGGAGCATGATGGATAGGATATAGGAAATCAATTCGTTAACATAAATAATCTCTGTTCGTTTCCTTACCTTTGTCAGAAAACGGTTTTCAATTTGATAAAAACGAGGATTGTGATCGTGACCTCTATATGTTCATGACATTATGGAAAAGAATCAGTTGAAACGCATCGGAAACCATTTTTTGACGAAGGAAAAAAATGAGCGAAAACCTAAATATTTAAAAGAATGAATATATTTTCAAAACGCTTAAATCGACTCCCACCATACATGTTTGGTAAGCTGAAGCAGATAACACACGAACGCCGACAGCAAGGTGTAGATATTATCGATTTGGGGATGGGTAACCCGAATCAACCAACACCGCAACCTATCATTGATAAACTGACAGAAGCCGCCCAGGAGATGCGAAACCACCGCTACTCGGCATCGCGCGGTATCTACAATCTCCGTAGAGAAGTCAGTTGGCATTATGAACGCCGATTCGGTGTTAACATTGATCCAAATGAGGAAGCAATTGCTGTCATCGGGACCAAAGAAGGACTTGGGCACCTCGCTTTAGCCATGATTGACGAAGGCGACTTAGCGATGGTGCCGAATCCGACGTTCCCAATTCATACTTACAGTGTTGTCCTTGCCGGTGGAAGCGTTGTGAGTATACCACTCACTGAAGAGAACGATTTTATCCCTTCACTGACCGAGATTACACGCGATATTTGGCCGAGACCGAAGATGTTAATCTTAAGTTTTCCGCATAACCCGACGGGAGCTGTCGTTGATCTTGGCTTCTTTGAGGAGATCGTCGCGTTCGCGAAACAACAGGAGATCGTTGTCGTCCACGATTTGGCTTATGCAGACATCGTTTTTGATGGCTACAAAGCACCGAGTTTCCTGCAAGCGAAGGGCGCGAAGGAGGTCGGTATTGAATTTATATCCCTATCCAAATCCTATAACATGGCAGGATGGCGGTGTGGGTTTGCAGCCGGAAATAGAGATATTATTGAGGCACTCGCTCGGATTAAAGGTTACTATGACTATGGTATTTTCGCACCGATTCAGGTCGCTGCAATTATGGCACTCCGCACGCCAGAAGATACGGTGATCGAAAACGCTGCTATCTACCAGAAACGCCGCGATGTGCTTGTTGAAGGGCTAAACCGGATCGGATGGACTGTACCGAAACCGCAGGCTTCTATGTTCGTTTGGGCACCTATTCCTGAGGCATGGCAGCACCTGAACTCTCTGGACTTCTCGATGAAACTCCTGAATGAAGCGGAGGTCTGTGTCTCTCCGGGGGCCGGGTTTGGGCATAACGGTGAAGGATATATCCGCATCGCGCTTGTGGAGAACGAAGATCGAATTCGCCAGGCAGTCCGTCAGATACGACGCGCGTTGTTTGGGTAATCGTGAGGGGTACCAAATACCAAATATTGGATGGATATGTAGGGAGTGTTTACATTTTTTAACGGTGATGAGTGCAGCTATGAAATAAACGAATGTACAAATCTACCATCTGTTTGGCCGCCAAACCCCTTAATTTTGCTCATCCTCTCGCAGACATTCCATTTTTCTCCAGAGTCATTCAGTTTTCCGTTTTTTCTCGATTTTAGAAGAAGCGTCGCAACCAGAAGGTTGCTCCTACACGGAGACGTTTTACGCGAAAAATTGAAATTATGGGACAATTGAATGGCTCTGATTTTTTTCTAAAAAGTCTTGACAAATTTTAACAGGTCGGGTATAATAAAAGCAGATTCTTATTCAAACAGAGGTGACTACCATGCGAAAAATCGTTATTCTCTGTATTCTGATTATATCAGCACTGTTGTTATGTCAGATGAGTAATGCTAAGCTCCTTGTAGAAGACGATTTTAAGGGTAAACTCAAAGATAAGTACTGGAAAGGGCAGAAGGAATCTTGGGATATCAAAAACGAGCATCTGGAGATACATCGCGTCGCCGGTGATGGAAACGGTGCTGAGGATTTTGGATATGGCATCGTAGAATTTGAAAATTTTGGGCTTCGTCTTGATTTCTACCTTTTTTCCGATCCACAGCCGAGTAAGATGGAGCTCCTGTTCCGTGCGAACGAAGATCTACATTTCTATCAGTTGATTATTACACCGAGTGATGGATTTGGTCGCCCTAATTCCGCACGTTGGTATAAGCGAGAAGGCAATGATCGAGGCACATGGAACGAGTACATTGACTTCAGAGATGAATTTCCGATCCCCATTGAAACAAAAATGTGGTACACGCTTGCGCTGCTCGGCAGAGGTAGTGATTTTGAACTCTATATCAAGCGACAAGGCGAACTCACATATGAAAAGGTTTCAGACTTAAGCGATGTCAAGAATCTGCATCCCAAAGGTGTCCTCGGTTTCCACACCAACCAGCTCCAACACTATTATATTGATAACCTTTACCTTTACGACAGTCCGAATGAGGTGAGTCTCGCTGTTGAGCCTCACGGTAAACTCGCTGTGAAGTGGGCAGAACTCAAGCAATAGTTGTTCGAGATGTTAGACAAAGCCTATCTGTGAATCTTGGTGCAGCAGAGGCAACTTTTAATCTTTGCGATTTTGAAAAAAAGTATTGACTTCATTTTGCCTTTTAAGGTATACTTTGCGCAAAGTAAGGTGACATAAACGTCCTACCGAAACGATTATATGTTCAGAGTAAGGTAGTGACAACCTGAGGTAAAATTGAATCTGGTCGCGAGTTGTCTTTCTGACAACTCCTTTGTCAATATCTGGGGTGGTGTTGTAATGTGTCATTCCAGCAACAAGTAACATACTGATGGCAACCCAAAAGGAGGTATTGCACATCATGAGAAAGATTTATTTTGGTATAACGCTCTTAGTTCTCTTCAGCTTTGTAACTATGGTTTCAGCCAACGATTTGGCTTTTTACTCGGGGCCTACCAACCCGGGTTGGATTTCCGATAAAGCCGTCCAAGAGAACGTCAAGGTCATTAAAGATGACCCAGGTGTTAAAGCACTCTTTAACAGTATAGAAGATTTCGGTGATGGCGATGAAGTGGGAGACAATTCCCCGCTCGCTAAATGTACCAAGGAACATACCGATAACGGACAGCAAGATGTTATTATCCTTGCCTGTGGAACCTGTCCAAGTGGACTTTATGAGTTCCCGAATAAGGATGCAGATGGATCCAATGTTGAGAACTTTGTTGAAGCCGGTAATGTCGTTATTAACGTCGCAGACTGGATCTTCTATATGAGTTACGAAGGGGGTGTCCGCAGTCCGAATAACGGTCCTACGGGTGCTGCCAATGTGTTTGATATTGATGGACTCAGCTTTGGAGCACGCGTTGGTGCTATGAAACCGACAGACCTCGGTAAAAAGGTTATGCCATCAATGGAGGCATTCAATTCTGATCGTCCTTGGCACGTAGAGCAGTTTAAAGGTTCAGATTGGGATCTCGTAATTTTCGGGGAAGCTGACAAAAGTAACGCTGATCCAGCAGTCGCTATTAGCAAGTCACCGGGTGGAGACGGAACCGGCATGATCGCCGCCATGTGGCAAGCCGCTAAACCCGAATGGCCTGGAAATACCGACATCCGCGGTATCGGTGTTGCTGAATTCATCAACAACTGGCTCGCAGAGAATGGCACCTTTGATGTTGAAGCCAAGAACAAGTTGGCGACAACTTGGGGGACCATTAAGCAGACTCGCTAATTTCGCGTATTCCAGTGTCGGAATAGCAATAAGTTAGCCAACATCTTCTATAGGGAATTTCCGAACTGCCGCCGAGGCAGCGCAGGAAGTTCCCTTTATTATTTTATTATCGGATATGTTGATAAAGTTTGGCAAGCTGTTCCGGTGAGAATTTAAGAAAATAGAGAAACGTTATCAGCCAATTATTTACTGTGGTGCGCACAATCCCTTTTGTTTCCCAGCGCCGCGGAGAAATATGGATATGAGGGATAACAAGGGTTGTTTTGCCAAGTTTACGCAGGTCTCTTGAAAATTCCATCTCTTCCAAAATCGGAACCTCACGGAAACCACCGATTCTCTCGAAATCGGCACGCCTTAGAAAGATACCGCTATCGCCATAAAACACCTTCAGACATTTCCCTCGGATGTTCCCTGCTATCTCAATCGCACGATAGAGAATGTTGTTCCCATCAATTTTCTGACGAAACCCGCCCCCGATGTAGCCCGAAGAGAGTGCCGTTTCTACTGCTGCCAATGCCCCCGACTCCAGCCAAATATCTGCGTGTAGAAAGATAAGAATGTCGCCTGATGCAGCGGCTGCACCTGCATTTAACTGCTTCGCGCGTCCGTGCCCGGATGTAACCACTTTTCCATACTTCTCCGCAATAGGAACCGAGCCATCAGTGCTTCCACCGTCTACGATGATGAGTTCGTGATGCCCTAATTCAGACTGAAGTTGAGACAGCGTCTTCTCCAGAATCTTCGCTTCGTTCAGAACTGGAATGATAATTGATATTTTCTGGGACATTGCTATGCGCGACCTAAGATGGAGTTTGCGCGAACTGATTCAGAGCCAGCATCGGAAAAACGGACGCATTAATCGGGTCCGCATATCCGCCAATAATCTCCCAATAGATACCGACGCACTGCTCTTGCCATGAGCCGTCTTCCCGCTGATGTTCGAGTAGAAATTGTATGCCGTTTTGCGCTGCACGATTTTCGGGGTTCACTTGGAGGAGGGCATAAGTACTCCATGCCGTCTGCTCCACTGTGCTTTCAGTCGGATTTCCGAACATATCTTCTCCCCACCCGCCATCGGCATTTTGGCTATGTTCTAACCATTCAACACCACTATGAACTTCTGCTACGTTTTTCAGACCGGCTTTCACAAGCGCAGTAATAGCACACGCCGTGCCGTATGTGTCTTTTGCTAACCAGAGGTCCCGCCAATAGCCATCTCGATGACTTTGACGACGCAGCCAATTGATACCGCGCTGTATCTCGATTTGGACATTCGGTTTATCCGTAATGTCGCAGTCATGAAAAGCAATCAGTGCTTCAATTGCATGCGCTGTGATACTGACGCATCCAACGTCTCCTTGTCCGGGCTGATATGTGCTCCAACTTCCATCGCGTACCTGTTGCGTCTTTAACCATGTAATCCCGCGGCGAATAGCAGCGTGTGGCATCTGTTGATCGTCGGAAGTATCAACACGTAGGGCGCGTATCAGTGCAAGCGTTCCGAGGGCAGTATCATCCGCATCACTTGGAAGGGTACTGTCGCGTAGTCCAGAAAATGCCCACCCACCATCCGTATTTTGATGTTCAATAAGCCATTGTGCAGCGTGTGTTACTTTGTCCGTAAGTTCATCGTTGATAGGTGAGTTTTTCTCGTCTATGGGATGTACGTCTATTAGGGCAATGATACTCAACGCAGTATCCCAAACATTGAGATTTAACGCCTCTCGACATCCACCGTCAGGATTTTGGGTCTTATCGAGCCATGCAATCCCGCGTTCAATGAATTCTCCGATTTCTTCATCGGTTTCCCATTTTTCCTGAAGTTCAATGAGTGCCAAGACCGAAAGGGCAGTAATATAGTTTACTCGAAACCAACTGCCATCGCTGAGAACGTGTGCTTTCAGCCAGGCAACAAGGGACGTTATCATTTCAGGGCGTTTTGCCGTATTCAATTCAATGAGGATGAAAACAGGCACAAGTGTGTGTTGTTCGGCAATGAACAGTGCCTCAAACATTGTGGTATTGAACAGCGCGACAGGTGGCAGCCGATGTCTCGGTGGTTTCAATCGACTGCCAAGCAGCGGGATTTTTGTCAATTGCCTTGCTAATTTCATAAGCGGCAGGGCATTTTCTGAGAAGGTAAGTTCGTTCCAGTCAAATTCGCCGAAAGCCGCGTAAGCCAAGTTGACCAAGGCGAGGTGTGGCGGCAATTTCGGAATAGATGCTAATAGTTTTTGGAGTGATGCGTCTGGGGCGCGTTGGTGAACTTGTTTTAGAATGATTTGGGTGAATCGCGTCGCTTCTGCGTTTGATATGTTGGCAATATCCAACCCCCATCTGTCATCATTGTTCTGGTTTGCTCTGAACCATTCGATTAACGCAAGTTCAGGCGTTTCGCCGCGTGCGAGTTGTATCCAGGCATACGCGCAGCTCGGGAACGTACTTGAGGAGAGTTCACCCTCAAAATTTCCGTCTTCGCACTGTTGCCTAAGTAGAAAGGTAGTACCGCGCGTTAATGCAGATTTGATTTCTTCTTTCATAATGAATTTCTGACATCCACAAAATTTCCAAGAAGCAGCTTCCTGACTGCTTATTGTTTAAGATACCCCCAGAAAGTCGGCAACGTGAATTCGGAAAACTCGACTGCCTGTGGCGCATCCAAATTTGGGCTCAGTACATCAGCCTCTCTTGCAATATCGCTGATTCGGACTTCATCCATTAATCCGAGCCACTTAAATTGACGAGTATTCTTGCTTCCGATGATGACATCAAACCCTGCTGCACCTGCGAGTTTACCGCCATGGTTCGTTGAACCGACCTCTTTTCCGTCAATATAGAGTTTGACTTGTTTGGAGTCATAGGTGCCAGCGACGTGCTGCCACTGCTCTAATTCTAACGCATCTGTCGCGCCAGCGAACGCGGTTCCCTTTTCCGTGTTAATGTGAAATTTGGTGATCCCGTTCTGAGCACCTAAATGATAGGCACCCGGCGGTCCATCCCAGTTCGTGAAGATGAGTCGCCATCCAGTCAAATCTTCGGGG
>JAPPDN010000919.1 GCA_028824575.1 Candidatus Poribacteria bacterium
GGCAATGTGGGTTGCTATCGTGGTGTGTCAATTTATTTTCGTGCTTTACTATAATTATAAGAATGAAACTGAAAAAGTTAAGGGTGGATTTCATTTTTTTCAAAATGGTGGGGTCAATAAAAGGCGGACTAATAAGCCCGCCTGTGATGGAATTCGGTTTGAAAACATTGCTGTTAATCGGACTTGATGTCGCCCCAAGTTGTGGTTAAATTTCCAACTGGGCTTACAGGGAGTTGCCCTTCTTCAACGAAGATCGTCCACATGATGACCGGATCTCCGATAACCTCATCAATACCGAGCAACTCTACTTCTCCTTCCGGATACGGTTCATTGGATTTGTAGATAAAATACTCGACGGGTGGGTGTGGGGCATCAAGGACCAGCGTTTTTTCGGTATCGGTGTATCCGTCTGTAAACCAACCCTTCGGTTCTTGACCGCGATCTTCAGGGCGTTTATGACGGCTATCCCATGCTTGGTAGACATAAGCCGGCCGGTCAATTTCAAATGTGAGTCGGTAGTCCTGGCCGCCGGGACAGTCTGCTGAAGTGGAGACTTGTGTCAATCCAAGAAACTCCTTCGGGATGTTCGTAATCGTGTAGTCCCTATCGTGGAAAAATTTCCCCTTTTCTTCCAACTCGACGGCTTGATAAGCACCGTTCTTATTGTCTTCTATATTAGTAACTTCAACTTTCTCAGCGAAAGCAATTAACGAAGCAACGAGGAACAGTGTAGCTATACAAACATAAATCAGTCTCATTTTGACACTCCTTTGTAGTTTGCTTTTCAAACTTCGTAGAAACCTTGAAAAAAAACACTGTTTGTGTAATACTTAGATTATACAACACTTTTCTTGAATTTACCAAAACAAATTTCTCTATGGAAGAAGGAAATCATAATGGTTGAGCATATCGTCCTACTCAAGTTGAAGTCGGAGGTTACTAACGCGCAACTGGAGACCTTGTCCGATGCTCTTATGGGAATGGCTGATGAGATCCCCGGCATTGAATCCATAACTGCTGGCACGAACAACAGTCCTGAAGGCAAAAGTCAAGGGTACGCGTACGGGTTTATCGTCCGTTTCACAGACGAAGCGGCACGCGATGCGTATTTACCACATCCTTTTCACCGTCAGGTAGCAGGCGAGCACATCCGTCCACTTGTTGAGGATGTCCTTGTTTTCGATTATTCCGCTTAATTTAACACAATAACTTTGGTATCGCTGTCCGCGGTCCCAACACAAAATTCCCAATCTCTTATTCTACTGCGAGATCCTTTTTTAAAGTGTCTCTCTCGTTCCTTGGAGGTCAAATACATGAGTTGGAACGTGGTCGTTGTTGTTTCAGATACCCTACGAACCGCCTATCTCAGTCCCTATGGTAACGATTGGATTCGGACACCGAATTTAGCACGGTTTGCCGAGCAGAGTGTCAGATTTACGAATGCACACCCGGAATGCTTACCGACGATTCCGACGCGCCGCACCCTGCATACCGGCAGACGCGCCTATCCCTTCAGTACGTATACGCCTGTACCGTGGGACAACGTCTATACTCCCGGTTGGCAGCCGATGTCGTCCGATGAACCGGCAATCGCTGAATCGCTTGTCCGAAACGGGTATCACACCGGTTTCTTTGCAGATGTCCCGCACTATTTCGTACCCGGAATGAACTTCACAAGAGGGTTCCGACAGTGGCAGTTTGTCCGCGGTCAAGCCGAAGATCGTTACCGTGGCGGTGCACATGCCGATCCTGCTTTGATTTCTCGATATCGCGGAAATCCAGAGCGTGTCCGTGCGCATATCGTGAATGTCCAACCTGAGCGTCCGGAGGAGACATGGTCCACTGCCCGGTTGTTCCGCTCCGCGATTGAATTCGTTGAACACAACCATCAAAACACACCGTTTTATCTCTATGTGGACGGGTTCACACCGCACGAAACATGGGAAGCACCTATCCACTATTACGACCTCTACGGCAGCCGAGAGGATCGGGAGCCTATCTGTCTGAACTTGCCCTACGGTTCACTCAAAGATGAGGAACTTGAAGCACGATTGCCGAGTGTTAAAGCCAACTACGCTGGATTGGTAACGCTCGTGGATACATGGTTCGGAAGGTTGGTGGATACCATTGATCATCTCGGGCTCCGTGAGAATACACTCATCATCTTCCTTGCAGACCACGGCACCAATTTCGCAGAGAATCCGGACAAAGCCACAGGCAAACCTGCGAATTTTATGTATCCGGGCACAATGGACATTCCTATGCTCGTGAGCCACCCGTCTGGGATAAATGGTGGTACAACGTGCGATGAGTTTGTCTATACGCTGGATGTACCTGCTACTGTTATGGCAGCAAGTCAAGTTGAACCTGCTGGTGAGATTCAAGGGCAGAATCTGCTTCCACTCGTCGAAGGCAAAGACGGTTTTGCGTCGCGTGAATATCTGACGTGTCGTTATGTTAACTCTGTCTGGTATAAAGACGCGAAGAGTTGGTATTTCTCCAGCGTCGATTTTAATGACGGTATCCGGCTGTTTGACCTTGAGTCAGATGTCGACTGCCAGCACAACATCGCTGACCAAGGTGCAGAGCGGATCGCGCTTGCCCAAGAACGAATCTTGGCAGACGCAGGCGGACATCTACCACATTATAAACGCCAAGGCAGAACGGATGCACTCGGTAGACCGCAGTTTGCAGAGGCGTAGTCTTTTGGATAAACGTGAGTTTGATAGTTTTTTGTAGCGTAGGCTGTTAGTTTGCGCTACAACGTCCGTCTTTAACCCTAAAAAATGGAGAAAATGGGCGTTATTACTGAAGATATTCTTACACATTGGCGTATTGTTCAACCATTGTTCCAGCAACAGGCTAAAAGCGAGAATTTTCAATGGATTCCCGATTTTCCAAACTCAGTGAACACTTATATATCCACCACGGGCATATCAACACAGGTATTCTCCGTGATGGAGACCGCACTCTCCTCATTGATCCAAGTGGAACTACCCTTCATACAACACTCGCGGCGTTAGGCATCACGAATATTGACCAGATCCTCTTTACGCACCACCATCGCGATAGCACAGTCGGTTTCCCGATAGAGGATAATATTCGCGTTGGTGTTCCAGAGAAAGAGATGACATGGTTTACCGAGGTAGAAACCTTTTGGAACGATTCACAGTACCGATGGCACCTCTACAACTACCATCCGCACAACCTGATGCTTGCCGATGCTATGTCAGTGACAGATACGTATACCGATGGCGCGCAAATCGAGTGGGGACCGGCATCGCTGAAAGTGATTGAAACACCCGGACATACTGATGGTAGTGTTACCTACCTCATTGATGTTGATAATAAACGCTTCGCTTTTACCGGTGATCTCATTTACGACGAGGGTCAATTATGGGAACTCTATAGCCTACAGAAGGGACAGCAGACCAGCGACTATCACGGGTTCCTCGGCGCGCGGGATGAACTGAAGGAGAGCCTTGAAAAGATTCGTGAGGCATCGCCAACTGCCCTTGTTCCGACGCACGGTGTCGTCATGGACAACCCAGACAGGGCAATTGACGCGCTTTTGGAGCGGTTGGCGTACTGCTACGATAAATATGTGGCGATTTCTGCGCTCCGGCACTACTTTCCGCAGCTTTTTACCGAGTTTGAAGGACATCCGGGACACATGCCGATCCGAGAGGGCAAGCCGCCACCCGAATGCTTACGTCACTTCGGCACAACATGGCTGATTATCTCTGAGACAAATGAAGCGTTCGTCATGGACTGCGGTTCACCGAATGTCATTAAACAGATTCAGCAGTTACAAGCAGATGACGAAATTTCGGAAGTTACACAGTTTTGGGTAACGCACTATCACGATGACCACGTTAACGCTATCCCCGAATTTCAGGAAACGTTCCCTTGTGAAACGATAGCAGATTCAGTTGTCGCAGCGGTCATCACAAACCCGATCGGCTTCCGGTTACCGTGTATTTCGCCTTCTGTTACGCGGGTAGATCGCATCACACAAGACGGTGATTCTTGGCAGTGGAATGAGTTCACAATGACAGCCTACCATTTTCCGGGTCAAACCTATTATCACGGTGGGCTGCTCGTTGAGGGACACGGCGTCCGGATGTTCTTTGGAGGTGACTCCTTCACGATGGCCGGTATTGACGACTACTGCTCCGGCAATCGGAATTTGCTTGGTGCGGATGTGGGCTACGGAAAGTGCTTACGTCTAATTCAGGAACTCAAGCCGACGCATATTTTTAACTGCCATGTCGATCCCGCGTTTGATTTTACCGATGCTGAGATTGCGTGCATGCTTGACACACTCGCCGAGCGTGAAAGATGCTATACCGAACTTTTCCCTTGGGACCACGCCAATTACGGCATGGACGAACACTGGGTACGCTGCTATCCTTATGAACAAGAAGTTGCACCCGGCGGAACAGCACAGTTGCGCGTGGAGATAACGAACCATTCGGACGAGCCGCGTACAATAACTGCGCAACCAATGCTTCCCGCATCATGGGGTATGGAAATCGCTCCCAGAGAGACAACAATTCTACCGAGGGCAGACGGATATATCGATTTTTCTATTCCAATTCCACAACACTGCGAAGCGTTAGGACGAGCTGTTATACCTGTGGACATCACCTATAACGCGCGTCCACTCGGTCAATTCCGAGAAGCGATCTTTGTTCTCAACGGAGGTTAAAAACCCGTGCTAAACTTATCACATGCCACTGTTGACGTTGCTATTACCTGTAGTGATTTCGCAGCGTCGTTGGACTTCTATCACAATAAGTTGGGTTTTGAGATTGTGTTGGACCTGGAAATACCGGACGGTCTTGCACGCGATGTCGGTCTTGCACCGACCGGCTTTCGTCAGGTTCGGCTCCAAGCCGGGAACACGCTCATCAAACTGATGGATATTGAGTCACCACCGCCGAAACCGGCGGATGAATTCTCAGCCGGTGTTCGTTGGCTCACTTTCTTTGTTGAAGATATTCAAGAAACCGTTGAGAACTTGAAGCAGAACGGTGTCGAATTTCTATCTGAACCTATAAGCGCACCGGATGCCGGTGGTGTTGTGTGTGCCCCAGATCCAGATGGCATTTTAATTGAACTTGTCCAAGTATGAGGAGCGTTATGAGAGCGTTGACTGATTCCCAAATCCACGATTTTAACGAGAACGGCTATCTCCTAATTGAAGACGCACTTTCTTCCGACGACCTGAATCCGCTGATCGCTGAGTTTGAGGAGATTGTTGACACCGGAGCATCACAACTCTACGCGGAAGGCGAGCTGGATTCCGAATTTAAGACGGAAGGGTTTGACACTCGGTTGGCGAAAATTACGGCGCAATCCCCGGTCGTGTTTCAGAAGGTGTTTAGTGGTGCACACACGGGTCCGGCACTCTTTGATCTACTCATCAATCCGAAGCTGCTTGACATCGCCGAGTCGCTCGTCGGACCGGAGATTATGTGTCACCCTGCGTATCGCGTCCGTCCGAAACTCCCTGAGCATGACCGAACCCTCGTCCCATGGCATCAAGACGCAGGCTATATGGAACCTAAATGCGATTCGGTTTTACAACTCACGATCTGGATTCCGCTGATAGATGCGACTGTTGAAAACGGCTGCATGGAAGTTATCCCGCACGTCCATCGGGACGGTGTTTTCCGACATCGTCACTCTGAGCGTTTTTATCTTGAGATACCGGATGATGCATTACCGGAAGTCGATCCGGTTGTGGTTCCTGTTAAGTTCGGTAGTGTCCTGCTGCTTACGAATCTGACACCGCACCGATCTATTCCGAATGTCAGCAACCAAGTCAGATGGAGCGTCGATTCACGCTATCAGGATGCGGCGAAACCGACCGGCTACCAACCGGAAGCCGGTTTCCTCGCACGGAGTCGTCTGCACCCTGAAGAGGTTGTCACCACACCTGAGGAATTTAAACGGGTTCGCGATGAACATCAACCCGGTCCTGGTCCAAATCGCTGGGCGAACAAGGAGAATAGTGATGCGTAATTTCAAACGATTATCCCCACTTTTCATCGTTCTAATCTTCCTGATCAGCGGAGCGACACCGCCAGCTGAGGAACAGAAAGCCCAAGAGGTTGAACTCCATGGCAATATCGTCTGCTTAGCGGAGGAGATGCACACACACTATAAAGTCGAACTCTTTGGTAATCATGAGCATCTATACGGCGTCAAAACCGAGGAAGGCGAATACTACACGCTTTTACGGACATCGTTAGCGGAGGCACTCTTTGTTGATGAGCGGTTGCCTGAGAAGGACTTGGTCATCAAAGGTCGTGTCTTTCCAAAGACGCAATTGCTGGAGGTAACTCGCTTTTACTCTATCCGCGACGGTGTTCTTCATGATCTCTATTACTACTGCGATACGTGCTACATCCGCACCGTCGCGCCGGGGAATTGTGATTGCTGTCAGGCACCGGTTGTGTTGATTGAAAGACCGTTAAATGTAGATTCCACAATACCGTCGCCATAGTGTAGGTCTTTAGAAGGTTATAGTAAAACCCGAAGATATGTGAACACCTTATAAAACACAAAATCATGCGGAATTGGTCGTTTTGGACTTGAGGAAATTTTAAAACTTGATATTTATCGAATCCCTACTTGCGTCACACCTTACTTCCCCACTTGCGGAGGATTTAGCGGTTAATTACAGCAAAATAATCTGTATCTCAGTATAAGTTGTATTCCTCCTAAAAGTAAAAAGAGAAACTTCATAATGAAAAAAATTATTCTTTTCTATTTTATGGTGCTAATTCTAATACTGTTTTCTAATTTCCAGAATACATTCGCACAAGACTTTTCCTATACGCCCCTTGAGGGACATACAAATAGTGTTCATAGACTTGTCTTCAGTCCTAACGGTAAAACCCTCGCAAGCGCGAGTGAAGATCGAACAATCCGCCTATGGGATGTCGCTACAGGCACACATAAATACACACTCACGGGGCATAACGCTTGGATTTCTTCTATAGCGTTTAGTCCGGATGGTAAGATACTTGCAAGCGCAGATTCAGAACATCGAATTCGCTTATGGAATGCCGTCAAAGGACAATATAGGCTAA
>JAPPDN010000036.1 GCA_028824575.1 Candidatus Poribacteria bacterium
TATTCGCAGATTAGCCGAGTTGCGCACGTGCTGTTCCTATCCTGTAACGCAGGCGGTTTGTGATCAAACCGGTAATTTTCCGGGCAATAGGTATTACCAACATCCACGAGACAGTCGGCATGCAGCATCAATTTTTCGGGGACTTTGCGACTCACAAACAAGACTTCGGACGCGTGATCTTGGAAAAGGAAGTCTTGGGCGAGCCATGCGCTGACAATAGCATCTAAGTCTGGGTTTATGTGTGTAACAATCTGTTTCAAAGTGCTGCCCTCTATCTATTATACCTAATTTACGGAATGATTGTCAAGAGCCTCGCGAAGGACGAGCAACAGTTATTTTCAAGAGAAGTATAGCAGAGGATAGGGATAGATGTCAAATAATTGACTGTTGGTGATTAGCAGTCAGTTGTCAGGACGGGCTACTATCCAACCTACGGAGTGACGCACATTGGTAAGATTTAGTGAGGATTTTTGTATTGATACTACTCTTGAGAAGGGGCATCCATTGCGCACCGAAAACCGCGGATGAGTGAACCGGGGTTTCCACCGAGACGACTTGCACATCGCGTGAAGTCGTGGTTCTCAGCCCAACCGCCGCCTCTTAGCACATGTCCATCACCGGTTTCGGGTCCCGTCGGATTGATATTGGTCGGTGCGTTACGGTAGTAATTCGGATCATACCAATCAGCCACCCATTCCCAGAGGTTGCCAGCCATATCATGTGCGCCGTAAGGACTTGTGCCTTGTGGAAACTGTCCGACGGGCGCGGTTTCTCGGTAACCATCTTTTAACCCTGTTCCGTCGTTTCCGCTGAGCTTTGTGTCGTCCCATTCATTGCCCCAGGGCCAGTGCCGTCCATCTGTGCCACGTGCAGCTTTCTCCCATTCCGCCTCGGTGGGTAACCTTTTGCCTGCCCAGTTCGCGTAGGCAGCGGCATCTTCCCAAGTTAAGACGGCCGCAGGAAAATCCGGCGCATTATGCGGTTCGTAGTCTAAATAGTGCTTAGGTTCATAACCGGTCTCAGCAAGGAATTGCTTGTACTGCTGATTTGTCACCTCAAATTTGTCAATATAGAAGGCATCGACATAGACGGTGCGTTGCGGACGCTCATTATCATACCGGACGGGATCGCGGAGTGGAAAGAGTTCTTTGAAATCTTCCATATCTTCATCAGTGGTCCCCATGAGGAATTCACCCGCGGGCACATAAACCATGACTGCGTTATCTTTGGCGGTTGTGATCGTTTTGAGGGGAAGGTTACCAACGAGCGGTGACTCTATAGGATCATGGCAGGCAAATACCAATAAAGCGAGGGTAGAAAGTGTAAACAGGTAACTGAGTTTGCTAAATTTCATCTCTGGTTTTTTAGCTGGGAGGTTTAAGTATAATTGAACATTCCCTTTGTAGAAGTGTTTTAAAGGACATCTACAAAGGGAATGTTGAGACTATAGATTAGATCTACAGGTCAGCTTTCAAGGCACCCCATGTAGTGGAGATCTTGCCAGCGGGTTCAACCGGTGTTGTCGACATGAGCCAGATGATAATTTCAGCAGCGACAGCACCCTTTGGCTCGGTGCCACCTGCGGTCTGTATCACAGGAATGAGTCTACCGAGGTTTCCATCGCGGACGATAATCGGATCGGCACGGGTGCCGGAATCGTTTTGTGCGAGGGAGACTTCGACTTCCCAATCGCCATCGAGTTCATCAACGTGGAACGGGCGATCGGACTGGATATCGGGTAAACTCGGTGAGATGGATTTCCCTTCATCGGTGACATTACATGGGGTATTATCGTCCCACATAGTGATACCCTCAATATCCATCATATTCTGTAAACCGCCGACCTCGTTTCTGCCGCCTAAGCCCCAGAACATGTAATCGGCGTGGTTAATAAATGCATCGCCATCAGTGGTTTCAATGAAAGTCTCACCAATAGAACCCTCCGGTTGCGCGTTACCATCCGGATAGAGGGTTGGTGGAAGATCACCGTAAAGGACACAGACATCCAAGCCTTGGTCGCCGGTGACATCTTTCATCCAATCGGCTAAGGCATCCATATCGCCATCACTGTCGAGCCAGAAGTTA
Source organism: Candidatus Poribacteria bacterium (assembly GCA_028824575.1). Classification (GTDB taxonomy): domain Bacteria; phylum Poribacteria; class WGA-4E; order WGA-4E; family WGA-3G; genus WGA-3G. The sequence goes on from JAPPDN010000036.1 coordinate 2,086, forward strand.
GAGATCCCGGCATCATTGAGCATATCGACACAGATCTGTGCCTGTTCATCGGCAGCCCCTTTGTCGATCCATTGTGTGGTTCCGGTGTAGATAGCGACTTCACCGGCGGCAAGGACGGGTGCTAAAGGGAGTGCCATTAACGCAATGAGCGTTAGTGAGAGAAAAATTGTACGCATTAAGCGTTACCTCCTGGTTTTAATATCCCCCCATACGGCAGGGAGTTTATCTTGCGGGTCGACATCAAGTGCGCCCACAGCTTCAACATAGTAATTGAGGATAATTTCGGAAATGACTAAACCTTTCGGGTCTGCTTGACCCGCGGTTTGGTAAACTTGGATGAGTCGTCCATTCGTCTTTGTATTATGGACGATACACGGATCGCAACGGTTCGCGCCTTTGCCTTTTCCGGTTTCTGTCGCGAATGCGACTTCCAAGACCCAATCGCCATCAAGTTGGTCAAGGTGGAAAGGACGATCAGTAGCGTAGTCTTTCAACGTCGGCGTGAGGTCTTTCCCTTCCGCCGTCACTTTCATCGCGGTATTGTCATCCCATTGAACGATGTCCGGGATGTCCATCATGTTTTGGAGTCCATTGGCTTCATTTCTGCCTCCGACACCCCAGAAAAAATAGTCGGCACTGTTCGAGAACGTATTGCCAGCATCAAGGAATTCCTCAGCGAGCGTCTCTTTCTTCTTGTCTTTACCGACATCATAAATTTCGACGGGAACGTCACCGAACATGACGATAATGTGGTGTCCGTTATCAACGGCATGCTTTTCCGTCCACGCTTCGACTTCCTTTGCCGGACCGTGGAGGAGCACTTCACCGATTCCATTCTTACCTTTGATCTCTTCTGCGAGAATCTCGGCTTCTTTTTTCGCAGATCCTTGGTCAATCCACTGCGTGGTGTCTGTGTAGATGAAGACATCTACTTTATTCGCGGCATCGACTGTAGGTACCGAGAATACGAGAACTGCGGCGCATAAAACGCCTGTGACAATCATAGATAGTCTCATAAAAATAGTCTCCTATACTTTTGTGCGAAAGAAATATAGACATTGCACAGAATGTCCTATAACCTGCTACACCTATAATGCTAAACGATGTCAACGCATTTTTGTTGCAAAGTTCACATATTTTGCATGTTTTCATCGATTCATGTTATCTATTTTACTTTTTTCTCAAAAATTTGTCAAGTAAATAATTTGTTTTTTCAGAGGGTTTCGTTTTTTTTTCAGTTATCGGTTGTCAGCAATCCGTAAAGTGTGTTTAATTGATTGTAGCCTCAATATAGGATTGAGGCTACAAATTAACAATAGTTTCAATGACGAAATGCTACTGTAGTGATTTTTTGAGTTGTCCCCAGACAACACTAACCTTACCGGTTGGATCTACCGCTTTTGCGGTCGCAAAACGGTTTGAAATGAGTTCTGCGTATTCCGTAGCGATCTGATCATTTGGTGGTATGGCTGTTCCACAACACGAGGTATGGAAGTTGATAAACCATCCCTTCATGTCTTTTGTTTGGTAAGCGATTGGATCTGCATTTACGCCGTCGTCGGCATAACTCTCATACTTAAAATCGTTCGCCTTCAAAACAGCGAGACCTGATGCCCGATTTGAACTCCACTTTTTGAGAGAAGGTATGTACTCCTTCCCAAGATCCGTCGGGCTGACTTGCGAGACCGTACCGTTTGTGACTGTAGCACCGAACACACTCTGCTGCCCGGCACCGGCAGCCGTAACACGTGCCCCTTTATCCCAATAGTAGTAGAAGGCGTAATCGCCGATGAATCCACCGATGCCGCCTCCCCTTAACCACGTATAAACTAAGTCTTTCTTGCCTTCCTTCTTAAATATTGTGCCCGGGGTATTCCCTTGCGTGATGATATAGATACCCTGCGGGTTCGCCTCCATATACTCCGCCAATTCGTCGCTATCCACTATTTCAGCAGTTAACTTTCTATCCTCAAGTTCTTCTACGATCATTTCTGCTAACTGGCTCGGGTTCGGGACAGCTAAACCGCCACCGTTTTCAACTGCTGCGTCATAAAACACAGCGACATCCTGTCCAAATGTGTAGCTCGTGCAAATTAGCACGAGAACTGATGCGAAACAAAGTAACCTTTTCATTTCCATGTCCTCCTAATTTGCGGTTTCAAGTTGATTCTCTATCATTGGATTCAGTATAACACGGTTAAACAGAAATGTCAAGAAAAATGGAAGCCTTTGCCTACTGACGACTGATTGCTGACCGCTGACGGAAACCAATTCGTCTGAACTGGGATTTATGGGATTGGGGGATAAATGGAATTAGCGGTGCTTTTTGATTGGAATTGCCCTTACAGAAAATTTACCGAAATAATCTGTTTAAACTTCATTGAGTTGTGTTTTGAGAAAAGTCAATAAAATTTCGCAATAAGTAGTTTTGGGATTGAAAAAAGTTATTGAAAAATCACTAAAAACCTTGATAAATAAAGGGTTTTTGGCTTGTTTTAATCCGCTAAAAATGATATAATAATTGCAGTTAAAAGGGGGGCATCAACACCCCCTTTTACTATGACTTTTTATTTTTCTGGTGACTATACTTTTGAGATGTTTAGAGTAGGAATAAACACTGTTCCTATCCTATGAAAAATCATATCTAAATCTCTGACGTAAAGAGGTCCTTTTTGAAGCAATTCAAGATTTGTTTCAAATGCCTCAATGTTCTCTAAGTCCATTTCAAATCGAGTATCATAATCTTCAGTACCGAGTTTGAATAGACTTAGATTTAGGGCTTTCATAATGAGAGTTCCTTTGTTTGGATAGGTGCATAGCGTGTTTATAGTGTGTTATGCACTTTCAAACAATCTATTTAATCAGTTAGACGAGGATTATCTCGTATCCCGTTATACACCTTCTCAGGGGTGCTGGCAGGGTGCAACGCAAGGAGCGTTGCACTGAGAACCCTGTCCAACGAGATGTATATATTATAGAAAATTAATGGAAAAAAGTCAAAAGAAAATCTCTTGATATAAAATAAGGGGTGCGGGAACACCCCTTTAGAGTCCAAAGCGGAGTTGCTTCGGAGCCACTACTGCTATTATACTGAAAATAATAGATTTAAAGCAACTCCTTTTGAAATACGAAGGAGTTTTTTCATGAACCTTATTGAGGTTATGGAACGTTACCCTGACCAAGAGTCGTGCATTGACTACTTGGAGCGTATCAGATGGCGAGGTAAACCCGTTTGTCCACATTGTGGGTGTGTAGAGGTGGTTCGCAAAAAAGAGGACGGTGTAGGGCGTGTGGGGCGGTTTCATTGCTCTGCATGCAAAGCGTCCTTCAAAGTGACACATGGCACAGTGTTTCATGGCACGAAAATACCACTTCAGAAATGATTTCTCGCAATCTCGCTGATACTCAACGCCAAGAAAGGCTTGTCAAGTTACCAGTTACAACGCGATTTAGACTTGAATCAAAAGACAGCTTGGTATATACTCACACGCATAAGAGCAGAAATGTCTAAAAAAGGAGGCGTGTTGCTACAAGGCATTGTAGAAGCGGACGAAACTTATATCGGTGGCAGACCTCGAAAAGAGAACAAGAAAGAAGACCGCGAACCAGCACCTCGTGGACGCGGCACAGATAAAACGCCCGTTATTGGCGTTGTGGAACGCGGGGGAAAGGTTGTTGCCGAAGTTGCGGAGAAACTCACCGGACGGCGTATCCTTGAATTTATCAAGCGTGCCGTCAAGATTGAAGACTCCGAACTCATGACAGACGAATACCACGCTTACAACGCAATCGGTCGCGAGATGAAACACCAAATCGTCAACCACCAAGAGCAATTTGTTGATGGCGATGTCCATACAAACACCATTGAAGGTTTTTGGTCGCTTCTAAAACGGGCTTGGTATGGCTCACATCACCATTACACAACGGGTTTCACACCGCTGTATGTCGCAGAACGGTGTTATGTCTATAACTACCGAGACCTTGAGTGTATTTGGACGAAGTTTGTCAATGAAAGTATGATGCTCCCAAGCAACTGACACAGGTATGAACAGGCTATACTACGCTGCTAATTTAACATTAATGCGGGATAAGATGAAAACTGCGTCTGTAGATTTGATATATCTTGATCCCCCTTTCAATTCCAATCGAAATTACAACCTTCTCTATGAAAAGGCAACAGGCGTTGAAGTGCCAGAGCAAGAGGTGGCATTCTTTGATACGTGGGAAATAACACCAGAGAATGAAGAACTAATTAGAAAGTTTCCAGAAGAACTCAAGCGATATAAGGATATTGATTCTGATTTTTTAGGATTCTGGAATTTATGGATAGGTGCATTAAGTAGCACACGCCCGAAGTTGTTAGCATATCTCGTTTATATGACGTATAGATTGCTTGAAATGCGCCGTGTCCTCAAACCCACGGGGTCTATTTATCTCCATTGTGATTCAAACGCAAGCCATTATATCAAAGTCATGATGGATGCGATCTTTGGACATGGAAACTTTCGTAACGAGATTGTTTGGCATTACACAGGAAACTCCGTTCCTAAACGCATGTTCCCTGCGAAACATGACACGCTTCTTTTTTATGCAAAATCAGAGGATACCTTTTTCTCACCTATTTTAGTTCCGTATGCTGCATCAACAATTCGCCGATACAATCACGTAGATTCAGATGGCAGACGCTATAAAGTATCTGCACTAAAAGATGGAAAACAGGAAATAGTTTATATGAAGGAAGGGAAAATGGCAGATAGCGTTTGGAATATTCCTATTGTTCGGAAAAAAAAAGAACGCCTTGGTTATCCTACACAAAAACCGATTGAACTTGTAGAACGCATCATAAATGCGTCATCTAAAGAGGATGAAGTTGTTTTTGATCCCTTTTGTGGATGTGGAACAGCGATTTATGCAGCACACCTAAACAATCGCCAGTGGATCGGTTGCGATATTGCGATTTTGGCGGTTCGTCTGGTGCGCG
>JAPPDN010000381.1 GCA_028824575.1 Candidatus Poribacteria bacterium
GAGAGATGTAATACAAGGTCTTGCGCATTGCCAATCGTTGCAGTGCTCATCAAAGTGAGGAAAAGTACCCCCAAGATGACATTTCGTTTCAAAATTGTGCCTCCTAAAATTAGGTGTTTAATTGATGTATTAAGTATTATCCAAGCGGGATTTTGCATGGATTTAGGACAGATTGCTAACTTGGAAATTGATAGGAACTAACAACTGCCGCATACTAAACTTGTTTGTTTTTTAACAAAAGGGTTACGAAACCTTTAACACACTTTATAATAATATAGCAAAAGTAATGAAAAAAGTCAAAGGGAATATTTTTCGACATTTTTCGTGACAAATTCGCTACGAGTTGGTATAATGATGGCGGCAGACGTGCAAGGTAAGGGTACAGCCTAAGGTATTATCTGAATAGGAAAGGAAAACTATGCAGGAATTGGCGATTAAAGGACAGACACGGACAAATTCACTCGGTATGCAATTCGTTAGAATTGAACCGGGCAGCTTTATGATGGGTTCAAAGAACGCGTCACTATCAGATGAATTGACGGCAGGCAAGCCACATCTCCGCGATGGTGACTCGGATGAACATCCGGTGCATGAGGTAACGCTCAGCACACCGTTTTACATCGGTATTTTTCAGGTTACCAATGCGCAGTATGAAGCGTTTGACCCTACACGTCGTGACCTGCAAAATCTTCAGAACGTCGGTTTTTCACGAGACGATGATGAAGCGGTCGTGTTTGTGGATTGGCACGAGGCAACGCGCTTCTGTGAATGGCTCTCTGAAAAAGAGGGACTTCCATATCGACTGCCGACCGAGGCGGAATGGGAATACGTCTGCCGTGCAGGGACGACGACGCATTTTCATACCGGTGATACTTTGCCCGCTGAGTTCCATAAAAACGTTGGCGAAAGTTGGTACCCGGACGCTGGTCGGAGCCGCGGTGCCGAAGAAATAGTCCCTTTACATGTCGGGCAAACACCGTCTAACGCCTGGAGTGTACACGATATGCACGGGAACGTGGAGGAGTGGTGTCAGGATTGGTATGGACCCTACGAACCGCATTCACAAGTGGATCCCGTCGGTAGAGAAACGGGGTTGTATCGCGTTACACGCGGCGGTAGTCATTCGACGTTGCTCTGTTATCTGCGTTCTGCGAATCGGATGGGGGCGGTACCTGAAGATAAACACTGGTACATCGGGTTTCGGGTCGTCTGTGGTGAAATGCCCCAGACATCGGCTACACCTGCACCAAAAGTAGCGTTATGGGGACGTGGTGTCAAACAGGAAACTGCGAGTGCACCTGCGCCAGAGGTGCCCTATTTTGCGGAACCGTTGACATTCGTTAAAATTCCAGAAGGTTCAAACGGACCGCTTTTTTCCGCACATAACCACGTTCCAGCGATAACAGAATGCCCGAACGGCGATATGTTCGCGGCGTGGTATTCATGTGTTACGGAGCGCGGACGTGAGTTGACGGTTGCCGCAAGTCGGTTGCGTTTTGGCGAGACGGAGTGGGAACCTGCCGAACCTTTCTGGGGACCGCCGGATCGGAACAATCACGCAACCTCTCTTTGGCGGAATGAGAACGGACGGATTTATCATTTCAATGGGCTTTCGGCTGCAGCGACGTGGGGACCCTTGGCGTTAGTGATGCGTTATTCTGACGATAACGGCGTGACGTGGTCGAAACCGCGTTTCATTTCGCCAGAACATCGGCTCCGACACATGCCGATCGCCTCCGTTTTTCGGAGGCAGGACGGTTCTATACTCCTCGCTTGCGACGCAGTAAGCGGCGGCGACGGCGGCACGGCGATATGGCTCAGCGACGATGATGGAGAGACGTGGTACGATCCCGGTGCTGGGCAACCTATCCCCGAATTTGCCGATGGAAAACAGGGCGGATGGATCGCTGGTATCCACGCCGCTGTTGTTGAACTCACCGATGGCAGACTCATGGCGTATGGACGCGGTGATACGATTAACGAACGGATGCCGAAGAGCCTTTCTTCAGATGGTGGCAAGACGTGGCATTACAGTGCGAGTCCATTTCCGGCTGTGTCGGGTGGGCAGCGATGCGTACTGCTACGGCTCCAAGAGGGACCGATTTTCCTCGCCTCTTTCACAGGTGACCGGAGAGAACAGACCCCGATGCCGATCGTTGATGCTTCGGGAAATGAACGGCTCGTTATGGGTCTCTTTGGTGCTTTATCTTATGACGATGGTGAAACGTGGGAGTATACACGTCTGATTACAGATGATGGCGAGGACCAAGATATTGAGACGATGGATGGGCGACTCTTTAAGATGGGATTGAACAGTGCTGAACCGGGGGGCTACCTCGCTGTTTGCCAAGGGCAGAATGGCATCATTCATCTGATTAGCAGCCGTCAGCATTATCGCTTTAATCTGGCGTGGTTAAAAGAAGCACCGCCGTCGAAAGTGAGGAATTGAGATGAGATTACCTTTTTTGAATCAGGAAGTAGAAGTCAGCACGGATTTACGCGATAGCAATGACATCCTTGACAATCCCGATGCCCTGAAAGAACGAATAGCGGCGGACGGGTACCTCCTGATTCGTGGGTTACACGACCGAGACGCTGTCCTCACGGCGCGCCGACAGATTCTGGAGAAACTCGCAGCGAAAGGCATGCTTGCCCCCGATGCTCCCTTAATGGACGGGATCTTCAACCCCGAGTACCCCGAACCCACGTCAACCGGCTCGATGGGGAATAAGGCGTTGACGCAGATGCCAGCATTTAAAGCCGTCGTTGAAGGCGCACCAGTGATGGATTTTTTCAAGCGATTCCTCGGCGGCGAGGCACGCACGTTCGATTTCAAATGGCTCCGCACGACAGGCCACGGATCGGGTTCCCCGATTCATCACGATCTGCTCTTTATCGGGAGAGGCACGCAAGATCTCTATTCCTGCTGGACACCCTTTGGCGATGTATCGCTTGATATGGGACCTATTGTCTTCTGCCTCGGTTCTAATCGGTTTGAAAAGGTTCGTGCCACTTACGGGCAAGCAGATGTTGACCGGGATATGATTGAAGGGCATTTTAGCGAGGATCCGCTTGAAATCGTTGAAAAGTTTGGGGGACACTGGGCGACAACGACGTTTTCGGTAGGGGACCTTATTATTTTTAGCATGTTCCTCATGCACGCCTCTCTGGTTAACACATCTGATAAAATTCGGATAACGGCGGATACACGCTATCAGCTCGCATCCGAACCGATTGATGAGAGATGGGTCGGCGAAAAACCGAAAGGACATTACGCATGGAAGAAGGAAGATGCCAAAATTGAGTCGTTAGAGGAATCGCGCCAAAGGTGGGGTGTCTAATGTTTTATACCACTGTTATGGAATTAAAAAAATATGGATAGCGACTTGAGCACACCCAGCCCTCCTGCAGCACCGGAGGTCAGTAAGCCGAAATTATTCGTCCCCTTCCTTCTTATCTTGTTATGTGCTGTTGCGATCGGATTCGGCATCAAATATTACAAGAGTAGACCTGACACGACGACTCAGGGCGCGTGGGAGGTCTACTTCAGTGAGGTCAATGCAACTAACAGCTCGTATCCCTTAGAAAGACGGCTTGTTGATAAACTCGGTGCTGCTACGATGCGAGTTGATGCTGCGCTCTATGATTTAGATGCTGTGCCAGTAGCCGATGCTTTCATCAAAGCGCACAATCGAGGGGTGGCAGTCCGGATCTTCACAGAAGCGGACAATATTAATGAATCCGAAATTGAACGATTGCAAGAAGTCGGGATTCCTGTCGCTGACGACGGTGATAATGATGGGTTGATGCATCACAAGTTCATCGTGATTGATGAGCGGTACGTCTGGACGGGTTCTTATAACATCACGTATAACGGCGCATATAAAAATAATAATAACGTCATACTTATCGATTCAGTGCAACTGGCATACAACTTCACACAGGAGTTTCGAGAGTTGTTTCTTGATCCGCAGCTTGGAAAGTCTTCTGGCGCGTTTATTGCGTATCCGAAAGTGAGCCTAAGCGATGGCACACAAATTTTCACCTATTTCTCACCAGAGAGTGATACGGTTTCGCCACTGCTGAAGGAGATCAAGGCTGCTAAAAATGCAATCCATTTTATGGCGTTTTCGTTTACACACGACGCGATCGGTGACGCAATGCAGGACTGCTTTCAATCCGGTATTGAAGTCCAGGGTGTATTTGAAGCGCGACAGGTGGACCAGCATTCCGAATTTAAGAAATTGAAGGCAGCGGGCTTGCCGGTTGTTAAGGATGGAAATAGCGGGATGATGCACCACAAGGTGATCGTTGTTGATGAAGAGACGGTGATTACGGGTTCCTACAACTTCTCCAAAAACGCAGAAAAACGGAATAACGAGAATCTGTTGATTATCAAAGGGAATCGTGAGATTGCGGCAGCATACCTTGCTGAGTTTAAAAAAATAACGCGTTAGGTGTCCTACTGTCTTTCACCTAATATTACCGTCCGGTGTTGCTTGGTTCCATTTCTACCGATTTTGAGTTGAACCTTCGTGGCGGGTCGCTCGCTTACAACGCATCTTAACAACTCGTCATGGGAGTGCACAGGGACTTCGTTAAATTCGAGGATAAGATCTCTCGGTAAAAGACCACTTTTGTACGCAGGACTGCCTTCAATCACACCCGTAATGAAGACCCCAAGGTCAATTACCTCTACTTCAACGCCGAGCCAGCCGCGTGCCACCTTTCCATGTTCTATGATTTCTTCGGCAACTGCGCGAACCATCTCCATCGGCATGGCAAAGGTAATTTCCTGCGTACGGCTTTCTTGCGATAGTTCTTGAACAAGAAATTTCGCCATATCGGGATTAAACTCTTTCTGAAAAAACGTGTCAACCAATGAATTAGTGGTATCAGGTGGCTCTGTCAGCACAGCAAGTATCATTCCGACAATTTCGCCTGAGGTATTTATGACGGCTCCGCCGCTGTTGCCCGGTGTAACTGCTGCATTAATTTTAATCAATTCCCTACACAATTGATTGGGTAAGGTATCCCATCCTCCCACGATGCCGAAGGAAACGATCGGGCTATTTCCGTAAGAGCTTCCTATCGTTACAACCCAAGAACCGGTACTGATTTTTGAAGAGTCTCCCCATTTCACTCGGGGTGTGGTTTTAAATTCCCTCGTCATGAGTGTCTTACGCCGAACCAGAACGGGAGGCGGCGCAGATGCAACGGTTTCAGGTTTCGGCGGCTGTGAGGTTGTTAGCGGTGCCTCCGCGACTTGGAGGACGGCAATATCCGTAAATATATCGGTGCCAACGAGTTCCGCTGCGGAAACTGCGCCGTTGGTAAAGATGATCTCAATCTTACTTGGTGTTTCCATTTCAAATGTGGTTGTCACGACGTGTCCAGTGGTGTTGATAACAATACCAGAACTGATCTCTTGGCGCGTAAATACCAACTTTTCAGCGTTTGGGGGGATCATCTGCGTCGCTACAACTTTCACGACGGCAGGACGAGCGTCGGTGACAACCTGCTGAAATTCCTTTTCAAGAAGCTGCAAAACGTTTTCGTTTGCGACACTCGGTGTGACCGTATAGAAAAGTAGACTGAGCATTCCGATTATCAATCGTTGGTGTTTTGGTGCTATCAGGTACATGCTATATTTCCTTACTTTGCTTGCATGTTTTGAGCAATCTTCGGGAATCGCGATCAAAGCTCGCTCTTACAAAAAGAGGGTGCTCGTGAATTATCCAATTAAAGCCCGCCGCTGGTGGAGGTGTTGGTGTAGCTCACCTGCTTTAACATATAACGCTGCTGCATCGGTTGCGTTGGTGCTGAGAGAACATTGCTCGGCGCGAACTGCCTGCTATTTCTTACGAAACGCGGGAGTTCTATCCGAAGGGTCTCAGGCGATGTTGTTATCTGTTCCTCTTGAGACATAGTTGTTACTGATGCTGGGCGCGGGTTTTGATCGAACAGTGGGTACTCTTGATAGAAATAGGTACCTGCTACGGTGAGAATCAATGCCATGATGCCACTGAATGCCCACTTCGGACGACGGAATACGTCAAGCAGCTGTTTCCAACTTGTTGTCGCAATTGCCTTAACGCTATTGGGTTCACGTTGTTCCGTAGCGAGTCGTTGTTGTAACGTTGACATAAAGTACGGCGAGGGTTCTATCTGCGGCAATTCCTGTACCGCTTTAACAGATTCCTGAAATCGGGCATATTCCTGTTGACACACCTCGCATTCTCCGAGGTGCCCTTCAAAACCCTGCAGCGTCTGGTAATCGAGGGTGTCTTCAAGATGGGCAGAGAAGTGTTCCTCAGCCTGTAAGCAGTTCATGCGTTACTCCTAAAACATCAAATAAAAGGTTTTAACTTTTCCTTAAGCATAAGCCGGGCGCGGTTGATGCGAGATTTCGTTGTACCGCTCCGAAGTTCCAGTACCTCGCTGATTTCATCGTAACTCAGCCCTTGTAGATCACGAAGCACAAGCGGGAGCCTATACTGTTCTGGTAATTCTGAGATTGCCTGTTGAATAGCGTTCCGTAGTTCCTTCCGTTCGAGTGCGATTTCTGGTTGGAAATCCGGATTCGCCGGTGCGCTTGCAATTAGGTCAATTTCCTCGGTGTCGCCATCACTATCACTTCCAGTATTCACAACGTTATCGACTCTGTAACGGTCGTGCCGTCCTCGATTCCGTAGTTCATTTTTGCAGAGATTTGAGGCGATGTGATACATCCACGTCTTAAAATGCGCGCCCTCTGATTTGTAACGGTTCGCGGCTTTAAAGATGCGGATGAACGTCTCCTGAGCCAAATCCTCAGCACTGTCCCTGTCATTGATGAACCGAGCAATGAAATTAACAAGTGGCTGCTGATGGCGGCGCACGAGAAGCGTAAACGCGTTTTCATCCCCTTTTTGGTAGCGTTCCATTAATTCATCGTCTAACTCAGGCATCAGGTCCCTCCGGAGGTGCTTATTTACAATACACACCAAGCAGGGAATTTGGTTGCAATTTTTTTTTTGTCTATTAAAAAGGCGGTCAGCAATTAGTA
>JAPPDN010000070.1 GCA_028824575.1 Candidatus Poribacteria bacterium
ATGACAGGGACAATGGGGCCTACCAGTCCATCAGCAACAGTGTAAGTTTGAATTTGCTCAGCTCTGGTATCCCCACACACAAGAAACGCAGCAGCAGTTATACTAACGATTAAAATAAGATTTTTAACCGTAGTTTTCAGGTTCCTGAAACTTGCTAAACAGATGTTAGTATGTATCATAATCTTTTTTGACCAGAGCCATTGCATCGAAGGTTTGCTTAATGATTAACGGGCGAAATCTCGAATACGTGAAATTGCTTCCTTTATGACTTCATCTGGATACGTTAAGGAAATTCTGCAGTACCCTTCACTCCATTGTCCATATCCGAGTCCGGGTGTTACGACAACGCCTACCTCCTCAAGTAGTGCTGTAGCAAAAGCGCGACTTGAACCGTTGAAACGATCAGGAACAGGTGCCCAGATGTACATCGTTGCCTTTGGTCTCTCAACCGCCCACCCACCAGCCGTAAGTGAATCCACCACCATGTCTCGGCGTTTTTGATAAACCGCATTTATCGCAGGCGTGACTTCGTCTGCTATTGAGAGTGCCTTTGCACCGGCGAACTGAAGTGCACGGAGTGATCCGTTATCTACATTATCCTTAACAGTTTTAACTGCGCTAACAGCGGTTGGAGTACCAACAACAAACCCTAATCGCCATCCGGTCATATTAAATGCTTTGCTCAATGAGAAAAATTCAACGGCTACTTCGGCAGCACCGTCTACTTGCAGGATACTCGGTGAACGATAGCCGTCGTAGGTATTTTCGCTATAGGCGTTGTCATGCGCAATGAGGATACTGTTTTGTCTCCCAAATTCCACGGCGCGCTCGAAGAAATCGAGGTCAGCAGTGGCAGTTGTCGGGTTGTTTGGGTAATTGATCCAGAGAACTTTGGCAAGACGTTTTATCTCGTCGGGGATAGCGTCAAAGTCAACATAGAAATCGTTTTCTCGCAGAAGCGGGGCATAGTAGGTCGTTGCACTCGCACAGACGTGTCCGATGTTATAGGTCGGGTAACCCGGACTTGCCGCAATGCCGATGTCGCCAGGGTTGAGTATGCCAAGTGCCAGTTTAACGATTGCATCTTTACTTCCGAGTGTCGTAGCGACCTGATCATCGGATAGCGGAACGCCGTAACGCCGTTGATAGAAATCAAGGACCGCCTGTGGAAAATCCTCAACAGGGATGTCACATCCGTATCGGTGCCGATCCGGGTCTTCGGGATTCTGGATTGCTTGCACCAGTGTATCAACAACTGGGTCCGGTGTTGGGATATCTGGATCACCGATGCCGAGGCTGATAACATCAACGCCTCGCGCTTTCGCTGCTTGTATCTTTTGGCGCAAATCCACAAAGAGATAGGGTGGAAGTTTCTGTAACCGTTCTGCGATTGTAATCATATTTTTAATTTACCTTTTTAACAGCTCTTAGTCATCAGTACGATTTTTTCTCCGAAAAAATCTTTCAGTTGTCAGTACTTACTTTGGAACTATCTAAGACCTCTTGTAACTGATAACTGACAACTGGTAACTGATAACTATTTAAGATGAAGGATTGCCTGCTGAACTTCACTCAGGCTCTCCATAACATTTGGACTAAAATGTAAACCTTGACCGCCCCAATCTGGCATGTAACCGATACTATAACAGTAATAGAGCGTCCGTCGCGGATTGCCAGAGACATTGATGACAGAGCCGTGTGTCAATGCCTCTGTAAAGATGATAGCATCACCCGCTTTCGCTGGAATCGGGGTTAGCACAGGATTTTCATCCGGATGACCTCCCCACGGTTTAGGGAAATTGCTCTTATGTGCCCCCGGTATAACAGCGAAACACCCGTCTTCAACATCACAATCTAACATCGGAAAAACAGCCTTTGTCAAGGTCGAGACCATCTCTCCGTTTTTGCAATGATACTGACATTTCGGAATAATCGGTGTGCCGTGCATGTGCAAGCCTGTATAACCACCACCCCATCGGTAAATCGTGTAGGTATGGTTGAGACGGTAGGGACCACCGGTTACGCCTTGAATCACGTCCAACACCTCTGGAATATCAATCAGCGCGTTGAAGGTGCTGTCGGCTTCCATAATATTGGAGATGTAGAGTTCCTTTTCCGTCCGCTCTGTTCCAAGACACAAGGGCGACGGATAGTCTTCGGGCGGCATATTTTCGTACTGATCCAGGACGGTATTGCATGCGTTGACCACCTCTTGTGGAATAACACCCTTCAGCACGATAAAGCCTTGCAAGTCGAATAGATATTTTTGTTCGTCTGTCATGTCGATCTTCCTTGCGATGTGTGGTTGTCTGTTGGATATGGGTTCGCAGCGTTTAGCCTGCAGGCACCTTTTACCGCGTGCTTACGGAACGGCTTCATATTTGAGAATTGTCCCGTTTTGACCAACCACCCATCCGCTGTTTGCGCTACTTATGTAAATAGCTTTCAGATCCGTTCGAGTATCTGTACGCTGAGGTCTCCAATTTTGTCCGCCATCCTTTGTATGGAGGACAAGTCCTTCTTTTCCAACAATCCAGCCTTCTGTTTCAGAAACAAAAAACACATCATCAAGAAAGTTTTTCGTATGACTCTCTTGACGTACCCAAGTTTTTCCAGCATCAGCGGTGTGGAATATAAATCCGCTGATACCAGCAACCCACCCTATGTCTGAAGAAACAAAGTGGACAGTATCAAGCCAGACATTCTCGCTCTGATCCCATTTTTCAAGTTGTCGACTGAGTTTTGAAGATTTCCAAGTTTTTCCGCCATCATCCGTGTGCAAGGCTGTTCCAAAGAGACCGACTGCCCAACCTTCTCTCTTTGAGGTAAAATGGACATCAAAGAGATTCCAATTTGTTCCACTCTTTTGCCGGTTCCATGTTTTCCCGCCATTGTCTGTATGGATAATTTCACCTGCGCTCCCGACGCACCACCCGGTCTTTTCATCGATAAAAAAGACCCCAAGCAGATCCTGCTGCGTTCCCGAGGTTTGGCGTTCCCACACAGCACCACCGTTTGTGGTTTGCAAAACCACACCGGCTTCCGCGACTGCCCATCCTTTTTCTCGAGATACAAAGTGAGCAGCACCGAAACACTCAGTCGTCCGACTATCTTGTGCGTTCCATACGTCACCGCCGTCCTTAGTGCGTAAGATAGCGCCTCGATCCCCAACAACGTATCCTTCTTCCGCGGAAACAGCACAGACACCTACTAAAAGATGACTCGGACTCGATTGTGATTCCCACGTCACGCCACCGTTGCGGGTGTGAAGAATCGTGCCATTTTCACCGACCACCCAACCGAGTTGTTTCGAGACAAAGTCAACACCCAGTAGGACAGCATCTGCGCTGTTGTGAAAACGGGGACCGCCGCGTTGATGTTTCCATTTTTCTTTCCCACCAGACGCGGTATGCAGAATCACACCTAAATCGCCGACGATCCACCCATTTTGGGCATCCGTGAAGTCAATATCATAAAGTGTAAAAGTGTGCAACGGTTCTTTGCCAAGATACTCAGGTTGTCCATAACTCGTCTTATGGCGTTGATTGCTTCCATCTGTGATGTATTGCCATGTTTGTCCGCCATCAGTTGTCGCGTAGGCACTCCGGCGATCCCCTACAACCCAACCTGTCTGTTTATCAATAAAGTGAAGGTTGAACAGTGCCGTTTCTGTGATGAACTGTTCTTCCCAAGTATCCCCGCCATCGGTTGTCCGATAGATGTAGCCAGCGTTTCCGGGAGTATTGTAGGTAATAATCCAGCCCAGATTTTTATCTACAAAATGGACCCCTTTCAATGATTTTCCGTTGAACGTCTCTTTATCAACCTTTGTAAACGCCTGTCCGCCATCAGTCGTTTTCAGTAATATGCCTGAGTCCCCGACTATCCAGCCTTTAACCTCGCCTATAAAAAAATCGTGTAGATTGTTTTCTGTGCCTGTTTCAATCTGCTGCCACGTTTCTCCACCGTCTATTGTCCGGATCAGCACACCGTCTTCACCGATACACCAGCCTTCTAAAGCAGAGCGAAAATAGACATTTCGCAACGGCTTGTTGAAAACCCCACTGTTCTGTCTGTGCCACGTTTGTCCGCCATCGTCTGTATGGATGATGAGGCTTTCTGCTTCCTCTTCAGCGTCGAAACCTGGAATTACGTCTACAGCGTTACCGACAGCCCAACCCAGATTTTCGTTCACAAAACAGACATCGTATAGGTGCGAACTCCAATCGCCTTCCATGACGGTTTTCCACTCGTAACGGATAGGTTTCTTGGATTTTGTATCCTCACAACCGACTGTAAATAAAGTCGTGACGCATACAACAGCGAATACGTAGCCTACTTGTGGTAGATATCGCAATGCCCAATTAATGATGCTTCTGAAAAAGGACTTCGCTAACATCATGCAATCCTTTGGGGGCATTGACGACCCACCGTGCAGCGCGAATCGCACCTTTGGCAAACGCCTCTGGACTGTGTGCGCGGTGAACGACACTTAATTGCTCACCTTCAGCCGCAAACAGCACCGTATGATCACCGGCAATATCGCCGCCTCGCACGGCGTGGATGCCAATCTGTTTCTTCGGTCTCGCACCAACAATACCGTGGCGACCGTAGACATCTACCTCATCTAAATCGCGCCCTAATGCCGTAGCAACAGTCTCTGTTAAGCGCAGTGCTGTGCCGCTGGGCGCATCTGCTTTGTGATGATGATGTGCTTCTATGACCTCAATATTATAATCGTCTCCGAGGGCTTTAGCAACTAATTCGAGTGCTTGAATCATCACGTTCATGCCAAGGCTCATGTTCGGTGCCATCACGCAGCGGATTTCGGATGCGTATGCTTCAATAGTCGCGAGTTCGTCAACAGTAAATCCGGTTGTCCCAATCACTATCGCTTTGTCGGCATCGGCGACCTGTTGAAGATGCTGTAAGGTCCCTTCAGGTCTCGAGAATTCAATGACAACGTCTGTGTCCTCAAGCACATTGTCAAGTTTGCCTATAATAGGCACCCCGATCTCATGGATACCTGCGACAATACCAGCATCGCTCCCGATTTGTGGGTGTTCAGGGTATTGAATGGCTCCAATAAGTTGCATGTCGGTTTGTTGAGCAATACAGCGCGTGATGCACCGCCCCATACGACCACAAACACCGGTAATAACAACACGGATCATCAGGATTCCTTATAGCGACTATTTCTGAAAAAGGACCTCACTAACATCGTGCAATCCTTTGGGAGCATCGACGACCCATCGTGCAGCGCGAATCGCACCTTTCGCGAACGCCTCTGGACTATGAGCGCGGTGGACAACGCTTAATTGCTCACCTTCAGTCGCAAACAGCACTGTATGATCACCGGCAATATCACCGCCTCGCACAGCGTGGATGCCGATCTGCTTCTTCGGTCTCGCACCAACAATACCGTGGCGACCGTAGACCCCTACCTCATCTAAATCTCGTTCTAATGCCGTAGCGACTGTCTCTGCTAACCGCAATGCGGTTCCGCTCGGTGAATCCGCTTTGTGGTTGTGATGTGCCTCTATGACCTCAATATCGTAATCGTCTCCGAGAGCTTTGGCAATCAATTCGAGTGCTTGAATCATCACGTTGACACCGAGGCTCATGTTCGGTGCCATCACGCAGCGAATTTGGGATGCCAGTTCCTTGACACTCGCGAGTTCATCTGGATTAAACCCCGTTGTTGCGATTATCATCGCTTTATTTGCATCGACGACCTGTTTGAGGTGCTCTAACGTTGCTTCGGGTTTTGAGAACTCAATAACAACGTCTGCGTTTCCAAGCGCGTCGTGGAGTTCACCTGTAATGGCTACGCCAATCTCACCGATACCCGCGACAACGCCTGCATCGCTGCCGATTTGTGGGTGTTCGGGATATTCAATCGCCCCAACAATTTCCATATCATCTTGTTGGGTAACACCTTGGATGATGAGCCGTCCCATACGGCCGCATGCCCCATTAATAATTATACGAATCATTACATTTCCTCGATAAAGCCAGTAAGTAGATATGCAAAGTTAGTTTAACAGAAACCGAGTTTTATGTAAACCTGAAATCGAACATCAGCCAGAGGCATTTAGTTCTTCTGTTAGTATAAGTCGTGGTAGTGTTTAAAATGTTATTGAGAAGCGGCATAGGCGGTGGTTTCAATCTTTTCCTAATCTCGCTTGTTCTCCCGCGTGGTAAGAACTCCGAACCAGCGGTCCTGATTCTACATGCCGAAATCCCATTTCTATCCCTACCTCTCTGAGTTCATCAAACTCCTCAGGGGTATAGTAGCGTTGAATCGGTAGGTGGCGTGGCGAGGGTGAGTGATTTTGTCCTATGGTAAATATTTCGCACCCGGTGTTGCGGATGTCCTGCATTGTTTCCAAAAGTTCCGTCACAGTTTCACCTAAACCGACCATGACTCCGGATTTTGTGAGCATCTGTGCGTCAAGCTGCTTGCTGACTTCAAGGAGCGTTAGTGTCTGTTGGTAATTCGCGTAAGGACGGACGCGGCGGTAGAGACGCTGGACTGTCTCTGTATTGTGATTAAGTACTTCAGGACGTGCTTGCACGATGATTTTAAGCGCGTCCCAATTCCCTTCAAGGTCGGGGATAAGCACTTCCACCGTGCATCCGGGACGATGTTTCCGTGCTTCGGCAATGCATTCAGCAAAGACGCTCGCACCACCATCGGCGAGATCGTCACGATTGACTGAGGTAATAACGATGTGTTTGAGTTTTAGGTAACCGACCGCTTCTCCGAGCCGTCGCGGTTCATCAGTATCAACAACGCCTCCGGGGGCACCTTTTTTCACAGCACAAAACATGCATCGGCGCGTACAGACATCACCCAATATCATGAAGGTGGCGGTCCGGCTGTTCCAGCATTCGCCGATATTCGGACATCGTGCTTCTTCCCAAACGGTGTGCAGCTGCAAATCCCGCATGAGTTTTTTGAGTTCAGCGTAATTACCACCGCCCGGAATTCGCGCCTTAATCCACGACGGATGACGAC
>JAPPDN010000203.1 GCA_028824575.1 Candidatus Poribacteria bacterium
CGCACCGTTATCCGTACACAAGTTCATTGGCGGATAATAGACTTCGGCACCGATCTCCACAGCAGCGGTTTTCAGCGAAGCGCGAAGCGCGCTATTTGCAGCAACCCCACCGGTTAATGTTATCGTTTTGGCACCAGTAGATTTCGCAGCGTGGATCGACTTGTAAGTTAGGACATCAACAACAGCAGCCTGAAAACTCGCTGCAATATCTTCAACGGTTACCGTATCAGGGTTTGCATCTTTAGTGGCCTCTTGTCCGTTTTCTACAAGTGCGCCTGCGCGCCGTGCTTTCTCTACAAAATAACGGACTGAGGTCTTGATACCGCTAAAACTGAACTGGTAATCCCCGCTATTACGCATCGGTCTCGGGAATTTTATCGCTGAAGGGTTCCCTTTCTGCGCGAGATCATCAATGATTTTACCGCCCGGAAAACCGAGTCCAAGGTACTTAGCAACCTTATCGTAGACCTCGCCAGCGGCATCGTCTTGCGTACTTCCTAAAACCTTATATTGCCACCCTTCGTGAACTTCTACGAGCAGGGTATGTCCGCCAGAGACTGTGAGACAGACATGCGGAAACGTTAGCGTATCATGTACCATGTAATTGGCGTAGATATGCCCCTCAATATGATTGATACCGAGTAACGGCAGACCGTGACAATAAGCGAGGCTTTTCGCTGCTGCGACACCGACAAGCAGTGCCCCGATTAACCCGGGGCGATTCGTTACGGCTATCGCTTCCAAATCTTTAAATGTGACATCCGCCTCCGCTAACGCCCTACTGACAATGTAGTTAATGGCTTCAATGTGTTTGCGGGATGCGAGTTCCGGGACGATGCCACCGTATTCTTGGTGTGCCTCAACCTGTGAAGCGACAACATTAGAAAGCACTTCTTTGCCATCCACAACAACCGCGGCGGCGGTTTCATCACATGAGGTATCAATGCCAAGTATTTTCATATTTTTCAGATAAATTTCATCATTCTTCGTTTAACTGCGAACGAGCGGAAATCGGTAAATGAAATAACTCATCGCGGAACAAGCGCGTGGAGAAGAACAAAACTTCAAGATTCTCAATATCTCCTGTATCTGGATTGAAACGCGCGATGATCTCATCAGCAAGCTCTTCGCTCTCCTGTTCTGGATATGGAGGGCAAGTGTTCACGTACAAAATATCGGCATCTCTGTCATATTGAAAGGTTAGGTTGGTTTCCATTCAATATCTCAATTTCTCTCTACGATGCGGCAATTTATTAACCGTTCTTAGTGAATTGTTTGCCCGGCAATTGTTGAATGATGCCTTTGAGTTCCAGCATCAGAAGGACACTCGACACCTGACCAATCGGTAGTTGTGTTGTCCGAACGATCGTATCAATATGTGATGAGGGTGCCTCGATAGCGTCAAAGACTGTTCTCTCGTCCGGTGTTAAACCCGGTGGCGGCGCGCTCTGGATGGGTTGTTGCACTTTAGCGGGAGATTGTGCGGCTGCAGGTTTTGGATCGCTTTTTTCAGTGGGTTGTTCTTGTGAAGATTCCGTCTCTGCACCCGGCATCTGCGATGTTGGCACATCGGACTGGATTCGGTTTAATGCGTACGGTGGTAGTTCATTGAGGAGGTCGTCCACAGTATTGATGAGTTTCGCGCCGTTGTTAATCAACTTGTGGGTGCCGGTTGAGAGTTCAGAAAAGATCTCTCCGGGTACAGCGAAGACTTCTCTGCCCTGTTCACCAGCGAGACGTGCGGTAATGAGTGCGCCGCTTCGGTTTGACGCTTCCACGACAACAGTACCAAGCGTTAGCCCGCTGATGATACGGTTCCGGCGTGGAAAATTCCTCGGTTTCGGCTTGACACCCATCGGGAATTCGGAAATTAGCGCGCCAGACTCCGTAATTTTCTCAGCGAGATCACTATTTGTTGCAGGATAGATAAAACTCAAGCCGCTGCCCATCACAGCGATTGTTCTGCCACCGGCTTCCAATGCGCCGCGATGCGCCGAGGTATCAATACCTCTCGCTAATCCACTAACGATCGTGAGTCCGCGCTGTGCAAGTTGATAACTCAGTCGATAACTCACCTTTCGTCCGTAATCTTTCGCATCGCGAGAACCGACGATCGAAAGGCTGAGTGAGTCTTCCAGCGTGAGTTCACCTCTGATATACAGCACGAGAGGCGGTGTATCAATTTCCTTCAAGCACTGCGGATATGCGGCATCATAAAGCGTCAGGACCTGACAATCGTATTCGCGTATTAATTCCAATTCGCGTTCTATAGGATACTGAATAGGTTTACGCTTCAGGAGGTCCAGCATCGCAGGCGAAAGTTGGTCTATCTTTTCGAGTTCGTCGGGTGTCGCCTGAAGTGTGCGCGCTGCGCTCCCAAAAGCATCGCGCAGGCGTTGAACGGTTTTTAGTCCAACCCCTTGAATCATGTTTAGATGAATTAGGCTGATTGTTTCGTTAGAAAGCATTTTTAGGAGTTGTCAGTTTTAGGAGTCGTCGGTTGTCAGTCATCAGTTTTCAGTTACAAGATTCCTCTTAACTGAAAACTGA
Source organism: Candidatus Poribacteria bacterium (assembly GCA_028824575.1). GTDB lineage: Bacteria > Poribacteria > WGA-4E > WGA-4E > WGA-3G > WGA-3G. The sequence continues at coordinate 2,551 of JAPPDN010000203.1, forward strand.
TAACTATTCCTCCGATAACTGCCAGTGGTTCTGGTGCTATTCCGCTGTTCCTGCTTCCATCGGGTCCAGGGGGAGTGCATAATAGAGTTCAATCTCTTGAATTTTCTTGTACTCCTGCATACTCGGTGCGCCGGTTTCGCCGCGTGTTGAGCGTTTCTGCCCGCCGACGCGCCGTGAATCCCAACGCCGTGGTACTTTGAGGCGAAACTTAGTCGTTACAATTGGGTCCCTCAAGGTAAACGTGTAAACAGGCCGCATGTTGTCTCGGACATGTTTTACCGTGATCCATTCTCCTTCATCATCCATATACTGTACGAAGAAGAATTCCAGCTGCCCTGGCTCGGCTTTCACGACGACTTGTTGAATTGTCTGTGGCTGTCGCCATTTGAGAACCGCCTCGGTGTAATCATCAGATTCCTGCTGGGATGCTTCATCCTTTTCATCTTCGAGAATAGGTCCCGTCTCTCCAACGGAGTACATATTATCGTCATGGTACTTTGTATCCTCACTCGTAGCGTCAAGTGCGATATTTTTGCTCCGGTTAAACGAAGGGTTCGAGGCGAGAATACAGCCTGATAACCCAACCACTACACAGAGGGTCATCAAGAATAATATAAAACGCATATATTGTCTCCTTGTCACGGATAACGACACGGCTGCCGCTCCGGATAGCATGAAGTTGAGGCGGCGTTGTAGAAACAACCGCCTTGGTATCAGAGCCATTCAGTTTTTGGTTTTTCGGCACTTTTGTCGGAGAGGTCGCGATTCGGAGATCGCTCCTACAGTATTGGAACTTTCAGAGATGTCTTCTAAAAAAGAATTGAATGACTCTGGCATCGGTATCAATTTCTATGTTACTCTAATTGGAGTAAATCATCAAGTTCTTTTTCCCGCTTATCGGTAGCTTCCTCTGCCTCTACCTGACCAGCAGTTTTGTAGCCGTAGAGTTCAATTTCTCGGATTTTAGCAGCTGCCCGGCGATTGGCATTCCATCCGCGGAATCCGCCAGACCTTGCGCGTTGCTGTCGGTTTAGCAAGGCATCATCTTTGGTGCCCAAAACCCGTAGCCGGATTCGGTTTGTCGGAAACGGGATCAACAGCGAAACTTGAAATGGACTCTGCTTGACGCTTTTCACATCCTTAATAAGCTGCCAATCCGCTTCAACCGCGATACTCCCTTTATCGGCGTAAATATCAAACGCTGACAAATTATCCGAGTGTATGACAATCCGACGGATGACCTTTTTTTCCGGCAATGTAACAATTACCTGCGATGCAGCATTCGCCCCCATGAAGCCTTCCATACTCGCGGGGAACGTTGTTTCACCGATGGTGTTCAATTTGCCATCAATCATTTGTGGACTCGTAGACTGTACACCTTCCATGAGGGCGTAATTGTCGCTCCACTCCTGCTCCGAAAAAAGAGCACTGCATCCGGTCATGAGAATCAAACAAATTAATGAGAAGGCTACTGTGAATTGATAAAACATTTTCAACTCCTTTTTTAAGAAATGGCGTTATTCTTCTACCACTCGTGTCGCAGCTTTACGTGAGCCTACTTGGTCTATAGTGTCCAGAACGCGTATTCACAACCGGAATCCCCATCCGTTAGTGGGAAGGGACTTCTGGGAAGTACACACGCAACAGATGCCCGATCGAGTCGCTAAGAAGTATTTTACACGATTTTAGACGAAACGTCAAAAGAATTTTTGACATTTCAACGAAATAAGGATAGTTCCAATCCGCCATAAAGTTCAGAGCTTTAGTGGTGGGCATTCTCAAACACAAGAAGTTTTTGATATCATGCGTTCGTTAATACTCTCAAATGTCAAGGGATTATTGGGAGGGGTATTTAGGGTAGGTTTTAGAATTATAGTAAAAGGGGAAACCCTGAAGAAACACCCAAGCAACTCCCTACGGATTTCGGCACCTACCGGAAAATCGAAGATAATTGTTGGAGGGAGAAAGGTAAGCACCGCTAATGTAGATTAGCGGTGCTTATGGGGTATCGTATATAAATTATTGGTGGAAGGCTTGATGAGGGATTTGGGACTTCCCGCATCGCTTGCGGTTAGGACCGTGCCAAGAATTTCCAGGTCGTTCCTTGGGGCGTATCTTGGATTTCAACATTCAACTCTTTCAGTTGGTCACGAATTTTATCGGATGTCTCCCAATCTTTTCGATTGCGGGCATCCTGCCTTATTTCCAAGAGAAGGTTAATGAGCTGATCGCGTTGTTGGACGTTATCACCATCGTCATTCCGTGCCTCCATATTATAGATGCCGAGGACCTGACAGGTTTCAGTCAACGCTTGATATACTTCAGCAAGAACTGGAGTTGCTGCATCATCCAACGTGCTAAGTGATTTGTTAACTTCACTGACAAGCGTAAAAATAGCACCGAGGGCTTGTGCGGTATTGAAGTCGGTATCCATTGCCTGCGTAAACTGCGACTTCATCCTCTGTACAGCATGCTGTAGCGGTGCAGCCGTCGTTTCACTTGGCTCAACGCCTCCATCGTATTTTTTTAACGCGTCCAAACAATTGTTTAAACGTCTGAGTGCGCCTTCTGATTTCGTCAAACTTTCTGGATTGTAGTCAAGCGGATGGCGGTAGTGTGCAGAAATAAGAAAATGACGAATGACTTCAGTAGGATAATTGTCCAGAGCATCCCGGAGTAAGATAAAGTTCTGTTCCGATTTCCCCATTCGCTTACCATCAATCTTTAGAAAAGCGACGTGCATCCAGTAACGTGCGAAGGTGCATCCGGTGGCTAATTCGCTCTGTGCTATCTCATTTTCATGGTGTGGGAACAGCAAATCTTCACCACCGGCATGAATGTCGATCGTTTCACCGAGATGTTTCATTGCCATGGCCGAGCATTCAATATGCCATCCGGGCCTGCCTCTGCCCCATGGACTCTCCCAGGAGGGTTCACCCGGTTTTGCGGCTTTCCACATATCAAAATCTCGGGGATCCTCTTTGCGTTCATCAATTTCAACGCGCGCGCCAGCGAGCAAGTCCTCCGGCTTCCGATTGGAAAGTTTTCCGTACTCAGCGAACTGATTCACTCGATAATAGACGCTCCCGTCAATGACATAAGCCGCGCCCTTCTCAAGCAGGGTTTGAATCAAATCTATCATCTCGGGGATGTGTTCAGTTGCTTTCGGATGGACATCTGCGGGTTGAATACCGAGGCGTTGCGAATCCTCAAAGAACGCGTCGCCGTTCTGGTGTGCGAGCTGCTTCGCGCTGACCCCTAATTCCGCAGCGCGGTTGATAATTTTGTCATCAATATCTGTCAGGTTTTGAACCAGTTTGACGTTGTACCCCTTATACACGAGATAGCGTCGAATAATATCTGTTATCAAAGCGGTGCGCGCGTTGCCCATGTGAATGTAGTCGTAAACAGTGGGGCCGCAACTGTAGATCGACACCTGCTCAGGGTTTAGTGGCACAAAATCCTCTAACTGTCGGCTCAACGAGTTATAGATTTTCATTCCCATTTTTTATGTATGGACTCCTCTTGACATTGCTTACAAAAAACCGCTACAACGAGGAAAGACAGGCAACAGCATGAGCGACAATCGCTTTTCCTTCTCCGACAATCCCCAATTCTTCCGCCGTTGTGGCTTTAATGTTTACCTGCGCTACGGCAATATCAAGTGTGTTGGCAACCTGCGTTCGCATTTCTGAAATGTAAGGTGCCAATTTCGGGCGTTGTGCGATAATCGTGCTGTCTATATTTTCGATCTGGTAGCCACACGCCTTCACTTTCAAAGCGGTATTCCGTAGGAAAACGAGGCTATCCATTCCCTCATAAACGGGATCCGTATCTGGAAAATGTGTGCCGATATCACCGAGTGCTGCTGCCCCCAGTATAGCATCTACAATTGCATGTGTCAAGACATCTGCATCTGAATGTCCCAAGAGTCCCAAATGATATGGAATCTCAATACCACCTAAAACCAATTTCCGATTTTCGACCAATCGATGAACGTCGTAACCGATACCTATCCGCATTTTCCCTTCTACAGTTTTATTTTACGTAACTTCATGCCGAATAGAGCGAAATAGAAACACCTACCAGAGTGTTGGATTCGACACCAAGACTTCAGCAATTTGTAAATCCACTGGTGTGGTTATCTTCAAATTCGCGTAACTTCCTTTTACTAATTGCACAGGAAAACCGAGTTGTTCAACAAGTGCCGCATCATCGGTTACTGTGAGTTGCTGCTCGCGTGCTGTCTGATGTGCTTCTTCCAATAAAGTTTTCCGAAAGACCTGAGGTGTTTGCACTGCCCAGAGTCTTTCCCGATCTGGCGTTTCAGTAATAAAACAGTTCTCGTCGGCTACTTTGATGGTATCTTTGACTGGCACTGCAGCCACAGCAGCACCATATTCGTCTGCGGCGGTGAGACAAGCAAAAATCGTTTCGTCAGTCACAAAA